>CAZZEV010000242.1:0-4861 GCA_964653305.1 uncultured Cellvibrionaceae bacterium
GTTTTCGCTGCCATCACAAAGTAACAATTTCTGGTCACCAACGTTTAACTATGCGTTTCATTTTGATGCGGGGCTCTATGCGGCCTATTTGCGAAAATATGCGCAGGCTCGCGGTGTAGAAAGAATTGAGGGCAAATATCTCGGTGCTGATAGGAATCCCGAGACCGGCAATATTGCGCGGTTGAATCTCGCTTCCGGTGCAAGTATTGAGGCCGATTTTTTTATAGATGCAACAGGGTTCCGAGCCTTATTGCTTAATGGCGTTTTAGATAGCCAGTATGAAAGCTGGAAGGAATGGCTCAAGTGCGACAGCGCAATAGCGCTGCCATGCTCTTCAGCTAAGCCGCTCAAGGCATTTACACATGCTACGGCGCATTCGGCTGGGTGGCGCTGGAGAATTCCACTTCAGCATCGTGTTGGCAATGGCAGCGTCTATTCCAGTGAATATATCTCACAAGAAGATGCACTTGATGATCTGCTAAAAAATTTAGAGTCTGAGCCCTTAGCGGAGCCGCGATACATCTCTTTCTTACCTGGAATGCGTCAAGAGCAATGGAAGCATAATTGTGTTGGTGTTGGTCTTTCGAGCGGATTTTTAGAGCCACTGGAGTCAACGTCCATTTATTTAATTCAATTCGCTATTCAAAAACTGATTGAATACTTTCCTGTTTCGCCAGATTTTTCGTTAACCCAAACAGAATTTAATCTGCAGCTTACCAAAGAGTATTTACGAGTTCGTGATTTTATTATTATGCATTATGCTGAGAATCAACGTGATGACTCTGTCTTTTGGCAAGATTGTCGAAATATGTCTTTGCCCGAAGGTCTTGCGTATCGGCAAGCTATGTTTCGCAATGCGGGGATTGTAGATCCAACTCAGTATGGTGTTTATGCAGCGGTTTGCCTTGGGCAAAATCTGATTCCCGAATTTTATGATGCGCGTGTCAACGAGATGCCTGCGACTGAAAGAAAAAAAATCCTGCAAGAAATCAAGCTTGAACAAGAGGCTTTTATTTCCCGGTTTCCTAAAATGGACGATTGGCTTTTAAGTTTGGGTGCAAATTTAGGAGCAACAAAATGAGTAATCATTCATATAGTGCACTTGTGGTGGTGGGTGATGGCATTTACGCGGATATCGCAACATGCTATTTGGCAAATCAGCTTCGCTCTATTAAGGTTTGTAGGGTTCGCGGGCTTTCCTCGCCAGAGCATCAAGCGGTCACACAAGAATTCATAGATGTTGACCACAGTATTCATATAATGAATGAAGAGCTGGGAATCCATTTCTCAAACCTAGTATCTACCGGAACATTCATTCCTAAGCTAGTCACCAGTTGTTCTTTCCCAGAAAAAAACGCCTATTTTGAGTCTTACTCGTCTCTCAAAGATGATTTGCCCGTGCCTGCATATCAGGTTATGGCGCGATTAATTCGCGAAGGTATCGCCACGCACTGGGAGTCTGCTTCACCTTTGATCGCTTTAGAAAGAGCAGGAAAATTTCATCCTGAATTACATCAATTCTACCGGGGTAATGTCCGCCCCTATGGTGGAAGAATAAATGCCCAAGCCTATTCAAAAATACTAGATGCAAAGTCTTTGTCGCAGGGAGTCGAGTTTCTGAATATGTCGAAGATTGAGGTGGATTCAAATTGCGATGAGCAGCATATATCTGCAGTGCATCTTGATTCGGGTGAGATTTTACGGGATTCATTTTTTATCGATATGACACCGGAGCGATGCTTGATAGATTTTATTGATAGACCAGATCTCGCTAATGCTGAGCAAAATGATTTAGGCTGCTCAAACCAGCCATGGATGGGAAATTGTTTGGCAATGGGGGAGGCCGCCATTCGCTTCACAAGCTCTGCGCCGGTCAATTCTTTTGAATGGTTGTTTAAGGCATTGGTACGTTTTGTTGATTTCTTTCCAAGTCCTGCACGACAAAATTTTTTGGCGGGTGAATATAATCGCCTTCAAAAAAATGATTATGTTGCCATCTCGGATTTTTTACAGACATATCATTCATTTGTATCAGGAAATCGTATAGAACTCTTGCCGGAAAAATTACGACATCGAGTCAATCTATTTGCTGAGTCCTGCCAGTTGAGTGAGGATGCAACAGATTGGGCCTACCCTGGTTATTGGCCGACGCTTATGATTGCTGCAGGCATAAACCCTCAATATTTGCCGCGTCGTGTTCAGGAAGTTCCTTTAAAGTGTCTGAAGGATTGGTACAGCCAACGGCTACACAATATAGATCATTTGGTGCGTCGATCGTATAATCTTTAAAAAATTTCAGCCGTATAAGCACATTCAAACCTATTACTTTAACGATAATTAAGAAGCTAAATATGTCCACTAACTCTATAAAAAAAGTCGTCATTCTCGGTGGTGGTACAGCCGGATGGATGACAGCCTCTGCAATGGTTAAACTCTTGGGCGCGCAATATTGTGAAATCGTTTTGGTTGAGTCCGATGAAATTAGCACTGTAGGTGTAGGTGAGGCCACAGTTCCTCCTATGTCAGTATTTAATAAAACGCTTGGAATCGACGAGAATGATTTTTTAAAGAATACCCAGGGTACATTTAAGCTTGGTATTGAATTTGTAAACTGGGGAAAAATTGGCGACCGTTATATTCATGCGTTTGGCGATGTTGGCAAAGATATGAATTCGCTGCATTTTTATCAATATTGGCTAAAGATGCATTTGGCGGGAAAGGTGCCTTATTTAGAAGAGTATGGATTGAACGCTACGGCTAGCCATCAAAAAAAGTTTATGCGGCCTGAAGACAGAGGTAATTCGCCGTTATCCAATATTGCTTACGCCTTTCATTTTGACGCAGGCCTGTATGCTAAGTATTTACGTAGTTACGCTGAGCAACGCGGCATAGTGCGTATAGAAGGAAAAGTACAGCAGGTTAATTTAAGGCCTGAAGATGGATTTATTAAATCCTTGCAGCTGGATAATGGTCAGGTGATTGAGGGCGACTTATTTATTGATTGCTCTGGATTTAGAGCGCTACTTATTGGTGACGCATTAAAAGTAGGCTATGAAGATTGGAGCCACTGGCTGCCGTGTGACAGAGCTTGGGCCGTTCAATGTGAAAGTGCCACAGACTTGGTGCCTTATACGAGATCTACCGCCCATGCTGCCGGGTGGCAATGGCGAATTCCATTACAGCATCGTGTAGGTAACGGGCATGTGTTCTCCAGCAAATATATGAGCGAGGAAAAAGCGCGTGAAATTCTGCTCGAAAATCTTGAAGCTCCTCCTATAACTGAACCTCGGCTAATAAAATTCACCGCAGGAAAACGCAAAGAAATATGGCATAAAAACTGTGTTGCTATCGGTTTAGCATCAGGATTTCTTGAACCGTTGGAATCAACCAGTATCCATTTGGTTCAATCTGCAATTGCGCGTTTGTTGGCGCTATTTCCTGCGAATGATTTTAACCCAGCAGATATAGATGAGTTTAATCGTCAGTCCGATTTTGAATATGAAAAAATTCGTGACTTCATTATTTTGCATTACTACGTAAATGAACGAGACGATTCAGATTTTTGGCGTTATTGCCGCACCATGTCTGTACCAGAAGCCCTTACTCGTAGAATAGAACTTTTCAAATCAAGTGGCCGTGTATTTCGTCAAACAGTTGAAATGTTTTGTGAGTTGAGTTGGGTTGAGGTGCTGTTGGGACAGGGTATTACACCACAAGCCTATGATCCGCTGGTTGATCGTATGCCTGAAGATGAAAGTGCAAAGCGCCTTGAAAGTGTGCGCCAGGTGATTGAGCGCTCAGTGGATTACATGCCTACCCATGCTGATTTTATCGCGCATAACTGCAAGGCAGAAAAAATGATGTGATCAGTGTTGGAAAGACATGTATCTAAAAAAGAAAAAGGGGACTCTTGTTTGCACAGGAGGCCCCTTTTTCTTTACGCTTTTCTTTTCGCGGACTGCATTTATGCAGCTGAGCTAGGGTTTAGGTTTGGCGCAACCTTTTTCACCCTCAGGCAATTTTTGTAGGCGCACATTAGCAATGGTGATCTTTAGTTTTCCATCGGTGCTAATCAGCAAGGGGCCATTAACTTTTTTAATGTCTAGCCCCTCTTTGGTAAAACAATTTAGCGGTATAGGGAGTGTAGTCCACTCATCTTTTGTTAAGTCTTTAAGAATTTTTGATACGTGCATTTCGCTGCGACATGGATAACCGCAATCCATACCGAAGGTAACATTTTTATCGGGTTTAGTATCCAGCCTCATATCCAATACAAGCGCTCCCTCATTTTCAAATTTGCTCAAATCAATCGGTGCTCCGGATAGGCTAAAAACACCTTTAATATCTTTGCGCGGAGACCAAGAGATTTGGAGTGCGTCTCCTCTACCAGTTCTATCAGCGGGCTCAATGGCAACCTTGCCCGATGCAGATTTTGCTCTACGGCTTGCATCAACCGGGCTCGACCAGTTTTCTGGGTCGCCTAACTGAATGCCCCAGCCACTGACTGCTTGTCCATCACTCATATAATTAAAGTTTGGATTTATGGTCGGCTTTGCGTCATCTGCGGCTTTCACACCTTGTACGGAAAGCGCAGATAAAGTGAACGCGTAGAAGAACGTCTTCAGTGAGGCTTTAGATAAAGTAGCCATGGAAATTACCTCTTTGTTATTGGTTATTAAAAGTAATATTTATTTGTACCCCAACATCTTCACAAAGCCGATAAATCTTGTCAAACACAAGAAAGTTTATAGCGGTTAATAAAAGTAAAGCCCAGCTTTTGGCTGGGCTTTAGCATTTTGCTTTACCGGGTTTTCTTACCAATTCCACAATGTGCCATCTTCTAGGCGGTTTACCGGCAGAC
>CAZZEV010000243.1:0-4847 GCA_964653305.1 uncultured Cellvibrionaceae bacterium
GCCCGCCGTATAACCCGTACCTTGCTAGACGATTTGCGTTTGGGTGGTGTGGTTAATTCTGAACAAGCTAAAGAAACAGTGAAGGATTGTGTGCACAGTATTTTGCGCAATGCCGATGCCTTGTTATGGATGTCAAAAATTCGCAGCCAAGATGAGTACACAGCTGAACATTGTTTGAATGTGTGTATTTTGGCAATTGCGTTTGGTCGTCACTTAGGTATGAGTGAAGCTGACCTGGAAAAGCTGGGTATGTGTGGTTTATTACATGACGTTGGAAAAATGAAAGTTGATCCGGCGGTATTAAATAAGCCATCGTCATTAACGGAAAAAGAATTTAGCATCATGAAAGCCCATTCTATTCATGGTCGCAATTTACTCATGGCATCGCCTGGAATTCCGAATAGCACTATTGATGTTGCCTACAGTCATCATGAAAAAATGGATGGCACCGGCTATCCGCGCGGCTTAAAGTCGTCCGGAATTTCTGAACTGGCAAAAATGATTGCGATTGTTGATGCCTATGATGCCATGACCGCAGATCGATGCTACTCGCCGAGTATTCCTTCTACAGAAGCTTTAAAAATTATTTTTAAAGATCGTGGTACACATTTTGATGATCGTTTGGCATTGGAATTTATCAAGAGTGTAGGCTTATACCCACCGGGAACTCTAGTGGAATTGGTGAATGGTTTGGTAGCGATTGTATTTGAGACCAATACCAAATTTCGCCATTTACCCAAAATTATCGTGGTAAAAAATCAGGATAATCCTCTGGCAAAAAAAATTCTTGTCGATTTGGCTGATGTTGAAACCGGCAAGCTTGAAAAAACCTTCCTGATTAAACGTGCACTTAAAGATGGTGCTTTTGGTGTGTTTATCAAAGATTATCGCGAACAGGGTTTGGCGTTGGGGTGAGTGTGCTAAGCTCTTCGAGAGCTTAGCGTGAGCACGAACGTTGGTGTTTCTTTATATTTTGATTAAAGTTACTTTTCTGCATCATCCGCTTCTTTCATTCTCTCTGTGTTCGCCTTATCTAATAATTCTTCCGTCTTCTTGGATTTATCCAAGGTTTGCTTTTGTGCATCACTCAATACGCCATGTGGTTTTTCATCGGCATTTTTGGGGGAGCAGGCGAACAATGTTAGACTCAAAGCGATTAAAGCGACGTGATGGATGTTCATAGTGAGTATGCCTCGGTAATACTTGCTGGTTAATAGCTATACCAGTGTAGATCAAGTTCCGAGGCACAAATGCTTATTATTGAGTGTTCAGTAAAAATGCTTAATCGAGTAGGTCTTCATAGGCAATAGTTTGGTAGCTCCCAAGCGTGCTCCAAGGCAGCGGGGATGGCGCAGGTGTAATAACTAAAGTTATTTTATTGTTGCTGTTGCCATCTAGCGTACCACTTTCAATGCTTAACGGTATTTCATTCTTCTCGTCCCAAAGAATGCGGGTGAACTCATGGGTATTCTTTTTTTCATACCATAGTGCGCCATTGGGTGCAGTCTTTTTTAAGAGAGTCATTTTTTTGAGGGTGTTGCGATTCGCCATATAATAGGCCGTTTCCCAAACGCCATCAAAGCCTAAGGTGCCGTACTCCGATTCCCGTGGTGCAATGATTTTTTTGTCTTCTTTACGCACAAAGCGAAAACTTATTTTATTGTTTGCATCACGCACCAACCATTTTCCAGCTGTGGCAAAATTTAAATTGTGTTTGTGATCATGCTTTTCTGGTGAGTTTGTTTCTTCTTCGTGATTATGGTGTTGTACGGACTTTGGAATAATTCGCTCACTCCATACAAGGTTGGCATCACGAATGAATAATTCTTGAAAGTGTGTTTGCTTTTTCACGCCATCAGCAGTCATGGTCATACTTTCAAATGTCATGATCGCGGCGAGTGGCGCTGCGACAGTAGCTTGGGTAATTAGGAAAATTCCTACCGCAATAAAATATTTTTTCATGTCTATTCCATAAAAGAAAACACCTGATCCTTGGATCAGGTGTTAGTGTTTATTTAAAGCTCAAGTTAATAGTTAAAAGCCAAAAGCTGTAGTAATTAAGCTAAATACTTTGGTGTTGTCGATGGTACCTTTGAATGTTTTAGAAGCTGCACCTGCGCCAGTTGCAAACAACATCACATCGCCGCCGCCGTGAGTTTCTGAGCTAAGTTTTACCGCAGTTTCTTGTTGGTAGTCGTCATGCAATACTTGAGTTTTGTCAGCATTACCTTCAACCAAATTGGTTCTTACAGCAGGGCGATTAGGGCCGTTACCAAACACCAACGTGGTGTAGTTTTTGCCGTCAGCATCTACCATTTCTTTTCCGTCTCTGAAATTTTTAACCGTGCCTAAGATATTGCTGCCACGCTTTCCGTAGCCGTTAAAGGTCATGGTGTGATCGTGGTCAGCAGTAACTACTATCAAGGTGTTTTTCAGTTCTGGGTCGCGCTTTTTCATTTCATCTAATGCAGTTTTAATCGCGTCATCAAATGCAATGGCGTCGTCCATAACACGTTTTGCATTAGAACCGTGCAACGCGTGGTCAATACGACCGCCTTCAACCATTAAGAAAAAACCTGAAGAGTTTTGCCCAAGCACGTCAATGGCTTTTAAGGTCATGGCTGCCAAACTTGGCTCATCAATATTTTTCTTTACGCGATCTAATTCATATTCCATATGGCTCGGGTTGAAAAGACCTAACAATTTAGTCGTAGTTTTGCCATCAATTGCCGCCAACGCAGTACCGGTATTCGCATAGGTGTAGCCTTTAGCTTGCATTTCGGCGGTTAAATCTCTGCCATCGGTACGGCTACCTTTAGCTGCACCAACACCAGTGGTTGGTAGGAAATAAGTTCTTCCTCCACCAAGCAACACATCCAAACCATTGCCGAGTTTAGTGTTGTAACCAACTCCGCCAACAACAGCTTGTGCAGCAATAGTATTTTCAGCATCGCGGTGGCAAATGTGCGCATAAGTGGCCGCAGGAGTTGCGTGAGTAACAGTGGTTGTTGTTACTGCGCCAACGGATTTACCTTTTGCTTTAGCAATTTCCAAAATCGTATCAACCGCAGTGCCATTGCCAGTAGCTGGGCACGCTGAGTCTTTACCATTGGGACGAATTGCTTTGGTATCTGCCGACATAGACAAGACTTCGTTGTTCATCTTAACGCCGGTCATGTAGGCCGCCATTGAAGGTGCTGAGTCAGTTGTTTGAGCATCTTTAGAGTAGGTTTTCACGCGAGCGGTACGAGTTTTACCGTCGAGTTTTTCCATATGTAATTCGCCTTCTTCCTTATATTTGTAAATGCGTGCTGCAGTTACAGTGGTTGGGCCCATGCCGTCACCAAGAAAGAAAATAACATTTTTAGCTTCGCCGGCAGCGAATGCTGCAGGCGAACATGCTGATGCTAAAACAGCAGCGAGTAATAATTTTTTCATAATTTTTTTCCTATTTGACTTTTTACAATTAAAGGTCAATTGCGCTGCGAATCAGCGTGAAAACTTTAGTGTTGTCGATAACGCCAGTGAAGGAGTCTGCATTTTTGCCCATTGCGCCGAGGAACACGTCAGTACCACCATGGGTTTCGCTGCCAGCTCCTACAGGAATTGCAGCTTCTTGATGATAGGTATCGGCAAACACTTGGTTATCGCTTAATGCGGCGAAGTTTTTGCGGTCGCCAGCAACGCGGTTTTCACCATTGCCGAAACCGATAATCGTGTAGGGCATACCATCAGCATCTTTAGCAACAGAACCATCGGTGTAATTTTTTAACAAACCTAAAACACCAGAATTGTTTACGGTAGTTTTGCCGGTTCTGGCGGCATAACCTTGCAATACCAAGGTGTGGTCATGGTCGGCAGTAACCACTATTAAAGTATTTTTCAGTGTTGGGTCAGTCTTTTTAATTTCAGCGATAGCGGCTTTGATAGCATCATCAAAAGCAATCGTATCTTGCAGTGCTTTAATTGCGGTAGTTTCGTGCAGGGCGTGATCTATACGGCCACCTTCAACCATTAAGAAAATGCCGTTAGGATTTTTCTGCAAGGTTTGAATCGCTTTTACTGTCATTTCTGACAAGCTTGGCTCATTGGTACTGCCGCGCACTAGATCGTAATTCAAGTGGCTTGAATTAAATAAACCGAGCAATTTCGTCGCAGATTTTGGATCAATTGCATTGAGTTCAGTTTTATTGCTCGCATAGCTATAGCCTTTGGCTTTCATTTCAGCAACCAAGTCACGGCCATCGGTACGTTTACCGCCAACAGCTGCCGGTAAAAAGAATTGACGACCGCCGCCTAATACAACGTCTACACCATCCAATAATTTATCGTTGTAGCCTTTGTCGGTTGTGGCGGGAGCAAGCTGCGCTGCAATAGTATTTTCTGCATCGCGATGGCATACATGTGAGTAGGTTGCTGCAGGTGTTGCGTGAGTAACGCGAGTGGTTGTAACTACGCCCGTCGCGATGCCTTTTGATTTTGCGATTTCAAGCAAGGTTGTAACAGGCTTGCCGTTGTTGACTGGGCAAATGCTGTCCGTTCCCTTCAAATAGTTTGCACCTTTGTCATCAAAGGCTTTGGTGTCAGGTGTCATCGAAATGACTTCGTTGTTCATTTTTACACCAGTCATGTAAGCAGCCATTGAAGGTGCTGAGTCAGTAACTTGTGCATCATTTGAAAAGGTTTTAACAAAAGCGGTTTCTGGGAAGGTATCAATAGTGAGTTCGCCATCTTCACCAGCGCCGTAAATTCTAGCCGCAGTAAGTGTGGTCATACCCATGCCGTCACCCAAGAAAAAAATTACATTCTTGGGTGTTGTAGTAGGCGTTGGTGCTGGTGTTGGTACG
>CAZZEV010000244.1:0-697 GCA_964653305.1 uncultured Cellvibrionaceae bacterium
TGCTTTGCAGCGTTTACAGGTGATTTGGTTTTACTCATAACAATCAACTCCTTAAGGCGAGAAAAGACAAATTCTCTAATATTAATGATAATCATTTCTATTTGTGATCAAAAATAAATCCCTTTCGGGATTTGGGTGCAGCTTTTAATGTCCATCAGAAATTCTGTCTTGATAGCCTTGTGAGCTGCTTTCTTATTCAATAATGCAAAAATAACCCAAATGATAATTATTATCAACATAAATAGGAATATTTCTCATTTGAGCGGCATCAAGTCGCCTGATGTGTTTTCGTTGGCGTGTAGAACCGCATAGCTATAGATATATGGCACGTATATTGATAATTTCCACTCCATGAAAATCATCCCTCTTATTCTGTGCATTTGTTGGTCACTCACCTTCTCTGCGTGCCCACATGCCAGCCCTAAGCCACTCATTTTGGGTGCGGAAGATTCGTGGCCGCCCTATTCCGATAAGCTAGGCCAAAGTATCTCCACCAATATTGTTAAAGCCGCTTTTTCTAAAGCAGGCTTAGACGTTCACGTGGTAGTGCGCCCCTATGCCCGTGTATTACAAGACGTAAAAGCAGGCGCGCTAGATGGGGGCTACAACGTAACCCGCCAACAAAATACCGAGCTTGAATTTGTTTTTGGTAAAGAGCCTATCCTGCAAGCCAGCGCTTATTGGTACTTTCGCCCAA
>CAZZEV010000244.1:707-3902 GCA_964653305.1 uncultured Cellvibrionaceae bacterium
TATAATTTCTCAAACAATAATTTGAGCTAAAAAAACAAGTTTTAAAAATATTTCTACACAATGAATTTGAGTTAATAATTTTATTTCTTCAATGAAAAAAGAAAAATCATCATCATATAGATTGATGATAAAATCTTCTTTTGGACCCAATTTGTTTTTGGTAAAGAGCCTATCCTGCAAGCAAGCGCTTATTGGTACTTTCGCCCAAACGCAGCGCTTCCGATAAACACACCAAAAAAATTACCCGATGGATTTAGAGTGGGCGCCATTATTGATTACGAATATGGCGATATTTATGAGATAGAGCGCCGCCGCTTTAAGGAAGTTCGCGTACCGCGCCAAGTACAACTGATTAAGATGCTGCAGCAAGGCCGTATTGATGCTGCATTGATGTTTGAAGAAGAAGCCAACCAAACGCTAAAAGAAATGGGGCTAAGCAATACCGCCATTCAAAAAGGCATGTTCAATCACACCAGCGACATCTACCTAGCCTTCTCCCGCAAAAAAACACACTCACAAGAGCTCGCGCAAAAGTTTGATCAGGGGATTAAGAAGTTGAAAGAGACGGGGGAATATGAGCAGTTGTTGAATCCTTAGCGGTTGGATTTGAGGGCGGTGGCTTATATAGTAGGCGCGATTTTATAGATAGTTAACATATGAATACCGAAAAAATAATAGAAAGTATAATTGTTGGCGATGCAAGTCCTAAAGATTTTTATACGTGGTCATGTGAATTAATTTCATCAGGCTCCACTTCAGAAAATATAGAAATTGTTCTTGGTATTGCCTCTGAAATTAGTCCAAGCCGAGAGAAATTACTTCGTTACTTTAAATATGCGCTAGATGATATTGGAATAAAATTTCCGGCTGTTTCTAGAGGTGAATATCTATTAAGTCGCTTTAAGCCGCAATTCGAAAAGTTAATTTTTAGCATCACTGAAAATGAACTTCGTTTTATTGCTCATGCAGACCGTGCACAAGATATCGAGAAACACTATTTAGCATTGAAGCACCTAATTTTTGAAAAGCAGGGTATCTATAGTCAAGAATTATATTGGTATCCCTATGAGGTGGTTGAACTTAGCCGCTGGGGCTTAAAAAAAGGGCATGAGAGAGAGTTTACAATTGCAAACTGTATTATTGCTCAATCCATTATTGCAGGCACTGACGGTTCTAACGATACAGATTTTATGCTAGCTCAACTTATGCCAAGTTATGTTGAGCTTCCAGATGAACTAAGTAAACTTGTAATAGAACATGTTCTTTTTGCAAGCAGGTGCCAAGGGCGCTTTACCATTTATTTTTAAATAGCTATAAGCAAAACAAAAACCTTAACAAAAATTTTTCTTAAACAGTTTCATCCAACTGCTTGCGCCTCCCTGTCACCATAGAAAGCGGTAAATTTTCCTTGAGCTTATAGCTTTCAAATAGCGCAGCGGCTACATGGATGAACACCAACGCCAATAAACTATGTGCACTCCACTCGTGGAGATTTTGCACCCAGTCCTCGCCCCAGAAATAATCTATTTCTTCCATCATAAAACCGGTGATGCCTAAGACCAAAACAAGCAGCATCATTAAAATCATGACCAATGCACCCAAAGGTGAATGCCCCATGCGGTGATAAGCTTTGCCTTTTACTAACGAATCAATATGAAGTTTAAGGCGGTTATAAGTTGGGAAGAAATCTGACCAGCGCGCTGCGCCTTTGCCGAAAAAACCCCACACAAAACGAACACACAACCAAGCGATGGCGATATAACCCAACCATTTGTGCCAATCTTCACCGGTTTCATTGATCCAATAGTTAGCGATAAAAATTCCCGCCAATGACCAATGAAAAATTCTAACCAGTGGATCCCACAATGTAATTACGGACGATTTCATATTCATGTATTCGCCCAGCATCGCAGAAGATTGTGATAGAGGCCGGTGAGTTTAATTAACTCTGGATCTGCTGCAGATAATTTTGGTGTTAGCTGCTGAATGGTTTGATCAAGCTCGAATAGAATACTGCGCTGCTTTTCATCGCGCACGTAACTTTCCACCCAAAAAAATGACGCTATGCGCGCGCCTTGCGTAACAGGTTTTACTTGGTGCAAATAGCCTGAGGAATACAGCACCATATCGCCCGCCGCGAGTTTAATGCCCTGCCCGCCTTCAATGCCCTGTACTTCTAATTCACCACCCACATATTCATCTGGCTCAGACAAAAACAAGGTGGCCGACAAATCACCGCGCACGCTGATATTAGTACCGGGCACTGGCATAAGCGCGCTATCGATATGCGTACCGTAAGCGCCACCATCGGTGTAACAATTAAATTTAGGGGGGTAAATTTTTGTAGGTAACGCAGAGGATATAAATAAAGGGTGATTCCCGAGCTTACGCAAAATATGGTTACGCAAACCCGTGGCTAATTCGGAGGCATCATCCAACTGCAAATTTTGTTTTGCAGATCGCGCTAAAGTGCCGGCGGATTTTGAGCCGGATTCCCAGTTCGCTTGCTCCAAATGAGCGCGAAATTGCTGTACTTCAACTTTGCTTAAAACATTTTCGATAATAAGTAGCATTACTACCTCACCAATAATTTTCGTCATCGTCATCCCCGCAGGGGATCCAGTGACTTTTCTTTTTACGTTTTTTATACCAACATCAAAGTCACTGGATGCCCACGGGCATGACGACTCCCACATAAAATTGGTACGTATTAAAACAATAACAAATGATTTTAATTCGATTGCCGTTCTAATTCAGTATTCCGAATATCATTCAAACTCGTGCAACCCGCCAAGGCCATGCACAACTCTAATTCTTCGCGCAGTAATCTCAGCATATGCGCAACGCCGAGCGCGCCTGCAACACTGAGTGCATAAACTTGTAAGCGGCCAATTAAAACCGCATCTGCACCCAGTGCAATTGCTTTAAAAATATCTAAACCACAGCGAATACCTCCATCAAACAATATGGGGTAGTCATCACCCACTGCTGCGCGAATTTTCGCTAAGCAATCAATACTCGCGGGCGCGCCATCTAAACTGCGGCCACCGTGATTAGAAACAACAATACCAGCACAACCCAGAGCTTTAATTTTTTGCGCGTCCTGTGGGTGTAGCACACCCTTCACAATAATGGGCAATGAGGTTTGGCTCAACAACCATTCCAAATCTGCCCACGTCGGCGCTTCACGCATTG
>CAZZEV010000244.1:3927-4831 GCA_964653305.1 uncultured Cellvibrionaceae bacterium
AAACACTCTGCTCTGACCTGGGGAAATTGCATGCGCTTCAGGTACTTCATAATTTTGCACATTAACGGCAACGCAATCGTCTGGCATTTGAAAGTGCGCGCGTACAGCACTCATGCTTGGCGTGCGAATAGATGCATCCACCGTTACAACAATTGCACTATAACCCGCCGCTTGTGCGCGATTCAGTAAATCTAAAGTCGCAGCACGGCTTGGTTGAAAATATAACTGAAACCATTTTTCACTAGCTTTGTTTCTTACATTGCTATCATTCCTGTTATTACTAACAGCCGCAATATCTTCAAGGCTGGTGTTGGCAAGTGTGCTTGTGATCATGCAAGCTTCCATTACATCTGCAGCGCGCGCGGTTTCTAATTCGGCTTGAGGGTGCGCCAACTTTTGGTAAGCCACGGGCGCTAAAAAAATGGGGTGCGCAAATTCGCGGTTTAATAAATGTAAAAGCGTATGACCTTGAGTCACATCGCACAACAAACGCGGATACACAGACCATTTAGAAAATGCCGTACGATTTGCGGCGAGCGTTTGATCTTGCCCGCTACCACCAGCGATATAAGCAAAACTGGGCGCAGGGATAAAACGCGGCGCAAGCAATTCGTAGTCCTGAGCGCATTGGATATCCGCAGGAATGTAACTTAACGCTGACAGTAATTGCTGAGCTTCATTCATAGTCAAAAAAAAGCCGGGCATAAGCCCGGCTTTACTCGCAGAAGGGATTAGAAGTTGTAGTTTACAGTGACTCGCGCTGTACGTGCATCGCCTTTGTAAACAAAAGAACCTGAGCGATAAGCCGCAAGGTAGTAATCCTTATCGGTCACGTTGCCAATATTCAAGCGCACATCCAGATTTTTGCTGAAATCGTAGGTAGCGAACAAATCCAACACGGCAT
>CAZZEV010000245.1:0-4809 GCA_964653305.1 uncultured Cellvibrionaceae bacterium
GGTGGTTTTGCGGAAGTAACCACTGCGGTTGTCGCTATTTTCGTTGATGTTTATGTCTTGCATGATATGGCGCAGCCTCTAGGGCACTTGTTATAGAAAGATAAAATATAATTAGCCAATCTACCGCCATATTTCAAAAAAAACAAACATGGGTGTGTGCAAGACCCTTTTATTATTCATTTCAAACCTAGGGCACGCAAAAAGCCCCCCCAATATGGGACTCATCAGTCCCATATTGGGGGCGATTAACCAGCAAGTAGCTCCAGCTGTGATTTAAGCTGGTTTATTTGCCGATTAATGTCTATTTGGCGATTGAACTGTTTTTCTCTCACTAGCTGAGCGGTTAGGCTTTCTAAGGCTTTGGTCAGGCTACGCGCTTGGCTTAAGCGTTCCATTTGCGCCTGCAGGGTTTCACTAGGCTTTGCTGGCTCGGTAACAACGCTTCGCAACAGCTGCTCATATAACCCCTGCATATTGATGGCTATAGGCAAGGTCTGCGCCGCCGCTAGTGCGTTAGCTACATTTAACCAAGGTGTTGCAAAATAGGTTTCTACTACCCAACTATTTGAATCTGCCTCACTTGGGCGTTTATAAGCCATGCAGAACTTTACTTGCTCGCCAGCAAATAGCCGGTAGTAGAGCGGCATACTAATCGCTTTATCGATGACTTTTAGTAGCGAGTCATCTAACTCCGTTGGCGCAATATTATCTTTCAACCACACGTCAAAAATTTGAATTTCTGCCACTTGTTTGGTTGCAGGAAGATTGATAGTTTCTGGCGCTAATTTGTATTGCCATACAATCTTTTCAATTTGCTGAATGAATTTTTGCTTTACCGCCGCTAACGGGCTGGCGTATTGATAGATTTTTTCCTTGGCAACTTTTTTGCCGTAGAGCGCCTTTGCAGGAAACGCAAATGAAGTAGCACTTGATTGCATGTGCTAACCCTTCACTACCAGAAAACTAATTAACTCAAAATCATCTAGCCCGCGAATAGTATTGGTTAGCGCCGTAGTACGCATACCCGTGAAAAGGCTATCAATATCTTTTTCTTCTTTAAGTTCAATCATGCTGGCAATGGCGGAGTCTAATAAATCAGAATAAAACTCCATACGCTTACCATCTTGCGTGGCAAGGTTAAAGGGTCTGTAAGCCGCTTCTATAGGCTGGTTTTTCCCCTTGCACGCAGCACGCACTTTATCGAGCAATTGTTTTACATGAAGTTGATTTGCAATTATTTCGCCTTCATCACTAATGTAAATGAGGTAGTAAGGGTGCAAACGATTTTGCTGATTGATGTTGACGCTGTTGTTGCGGTTGCGCAGCGTAAAAATAACACCTGGTGCCAAACCGCGTTGCGCATCCGCAGGGACTACCGCATGAAGGCCATTAGGTGCGCTGGAGATATCGGGATTTGTCTTCAAGTAATTGAGCAAATCCATGCGAAAATCATTCAGGCCTAAATCGGTAATGGAGATGCCCGTTTTTAGCTCTTCCATTTCGATGACCTCATCTTGCAAGCGGCGTAATTGCTCACGGCGATAAGAGACATCATTAGACTGTGTATTGAGCACGTTATCATCACCCGTTGCGCTGATATCTGAAATCACCATGCGATTTTCTACGCGCTCTTTCAGATTGATATATTCATCTAGCGTGATATCTGGCCAATAGTTCACGAGCTGAATATGTTTGTTGCGTGACCCAATACGATCTATACGGCCAAAGCGCTGAATAATGCGCACGGGGTTCCAGTGGATATCGTAATTAATGAGGTAATCGCAATCCTGCAGGTTCTGACCTTCGGATATACAATCTGTACCAATCAAAATATCTAGCTCACCAAGCTCTTTAGGTAAAATCGCCGCTTTTTCTTTTGAGCGCGGAGAAAATAGCGTTAACAGGCTTTGAAAGTCGTAAGCCTTGTTGAGCGTTGATTTTGGTGTGCTGCTACCCGTGACAATACCAGTGTGTAGTTTTCTGTGATTTAAAAAATAATGAGAGAGTTGTTCATATAAATAATTGGCGGTATCGGCAAACGCCGTAAAAATTAATACTTTTTTATTGCCCGCATTAATTGGCGATGCCAATTTACTTTCTATTTGGGTTTTAAGGTGCTGGAGTTTGGTGTCGTCGGCTGGGCTAACTTTTTGCATTTCATTGAGCAATTCTTCAATGATCCATAAATCAGCACTTAAGTCATGTTCCCAGCGTACTAAATCCATATCCGCTAAATTGATTTTTATTTTTCCGCCAGTTGAGAATGCCTCATCAATATCGGGCATTTCGTCTTCATCAAACTCAATATTGTTAAAGCCGCTGGCAATGTCTTCAATTTCAATATTGGCTGCTGTTGCGTCACCTTGCTGTTGAAAGCTGATAATGCTTTGCAAGGTACGCTGGTGGTTGTCACGCAAACCTTCAAGCGTTAGCCGGAATGAGTGCACTGAACTTTCTAAGCGCTTTAGCAAGTTGATTGTCATTAAGCGTTTCAGGCTTTTTTCTCTATCTACCTGTTTGAGTTTTGCGCCGCCGGTACTGACATCAGTATCATACCGCGCTTCATATTTTGCTAAGCGACTGGCGAGGATGTAACTCACAGGGGCATATACAGCGAGATTAAGCAGGGTTAAGCGATTGAAGATTTCGTTAAAGCCAATAACGTCGCTACGATTAGTTAAAGCGCAATGAACCGAAATAGGCTTTAATCGTTCGGGGAAATTGCCAATATCTTTGGTGTCATAAAAAGTTTGTATGTGTTTACGTGAACGCGCAATGGTGACGCTATCTAATAGCTGAAAAAAATCAAAATCTAAAGACTCCAAAATAGTGGCGGCGGTGCGCTCTTCTGGAGGTAACTCTGACCACTCATTAAATACTTTTTGTGCGCGCTTAAAAATTTCTTCTATGCTGCGTGTCGTGCCAATTTTAGTTTGTAATTTTTCTGATTCGCCTTCGTATGCCAAAGCGAGTTGATTGCGCAAATCATTAAAACGATTATTTACCGGTGTTGCAGATAACATCAAGACTTTGGTTTTTACACCCGCACGAATAACGTTATTCATTAATTTTTGATAACGTGTTTCTGTTTCTTTATAAGCATCGTTGTTGCGGAAGTTATGCGACTCGTCAATTACAACTAAATCGTAGTTGCCCCAATTCACTCTATTAAGGGTGATACCTAAAGATTCACCTGAATTTCGTTGTAAATCCGTATGGCAAAGAACATCGTAACTAAAACGATCTTTTACAAAGGGATTGGTAACATAATTGCCGTTGTAGTTAGTCCAGTTTTCTGCCAGCTTTTTGGGGCAAAGCACCAATACAGATTTATTGCGCAGCTCGTAATATTTAATGACCGCAAGAGCACTAAAGGTTTTACCTAAACCCACGCTATCGGCCAAAATACACCCGTTGTAGGTTTCTAGTTTATTAATAATCCCCGTTGCTGCATCTTTTTGGTAATTGAATAACTTGTTCCAAATCAGCGAATCTTTATAGCCAGTTAAATCGTTGGGCAAAACATCTTCTGATAAGTATTCCAAGAACTCATTAAAAATGTTGTAGAGCATTAAAAAATAGATTTTCTCGGGAGAGTTTTCTTGGTAAACGCTGGCGATGTGGTTAATTAATCGTTGGGTCACATCATCGAGCTTATCTGCATCATTCCAAATTTGGTCGAATAAATTGAGATAATTTTCAGAGAATGCGGAATCACTTATTTTATTGACATAATTTGATATGGCATCACCTTGCTGATATCCAAGATCCACGGCAGTAAATCCATGAAGAGGTATATAAGCCGCATCGTGCTGCTCAGACTTAATGCAAGCAAATGGCTGCATGGCCGCTTTCGTCTTGTTGGAGCGGAAGAGTGCTTTACGCGAGATCCAATCAGCGCACTCTTTTGCGATGGCTTTTTGGGTCAACTTGTTCTTTAACTGGATCTCGAATTCACTTCCGTAAAAACTTCGCTCACGCTCCGCCCTGGGAATATGAAACTCACGCTGCTCCTTCTTGATCCGATCAGCAACCTCATTCTCTACAAAGGTGGGAGAAGTAAATATGAATTCGAAAGAATCAATTTTTTCCAGTTCTTCTTTTAGCGCCTCATAGGCATAAATAGAAAAGCAAGAAGCTGCTATCTTAAGCTTTGCGCCAGGATTCAAGCTGGCTTTAAGGTTATCGCCAAGCAAGCTATTGATGTTGTCTATTAATTCCATTTGGACACTCGTTTTATACCGGATTAGTCACGTTAACCGCATCACAACCAAACCCGCAATATAACATTAGATAATCCCGTCACATACAACATCATATTGCACTGAAAAAAACGCTTAATTTTCAACCAAAACTATTCCTTTAACTTTTGGGCTATAGCCCACAAATCTCCTTGCGTGACAGAAATTTCATCTAAAAGACTTTCGAGCTGACGATCTAATTCTGGCGTACGCCGTTCTTGGTTGGTTAGCAGCATTTTCAGTAATCCCCCTAACCGCCCCATATCCCCATTTACCTTTACGAGTTCAAGCATCTGGAATACATCAAGCTTACTTTGGGGAACATAACCAACACCTAAGGTACGCAGGTATCTAGAACAGCTCATACAGGTTGCCTTTGCGTGTTGGTCAATTAAAGCCTTTTCTTCTGGCGTCACCCATACACGTAAAGCGTGTTCTCTGGTATCGGTCATTGCAATTCTCCTAGGCGGTAGCCGTTTGTTTGAAATTTATGAGCACGAAAGTGCAAATAATCAAGGTGAAATAGCCAAATCAGCTTGCTGAAGTAGGCCTAGTTCACACATCTTGC
>CAZZEV010000246.1:0-4801 GCA_964653305.1 uncultured Cellvibrionaceae bacterium
GAGCACTTGCGAAATTATTATCGATAACAGCGAACAAGAACTCGCGCAAAAACTCTACATACCATTCACTGACAATCTAACTCACAATGCCTGACTTTACGCTGCGCCCACATAAGGATCACTGGATTGGCACCTACGCAGCCATGGCGAGCACTTGCGAAATTATTATCGATAACAGCGAACAAGAACTCGCGCAAAAACTCTACATACCATTCACTGACAATCTAACTCACAATGCCTGACTTTACGCTGCGCCCACATAAGGATCACTGGATTGGCACCTACGCAGCCATGGCGAGCACTTGCGAAATTATTATCGATAACAGCGAACAAGAACTCGCGCAAAAACTCACGCGCATTGCGCAACAAGAAACACTGCGCATTCAACAAAAATTTAGTCGCTACCAAAAAGACAATCTGCTCTGGCAAATTAATCACGCCAATGGCGCTGTAGTTAATATCGATAGTGAAACAGCACACTTGCTTGATTTCGCCGATCAATGTTTTCAACTCAGCGATGGCTATTTTGATATTACCTCTGGCTGCTTAAGGCGCGCGTGGACATTTGATGGCTCCGACATATTACCCAGCAAAGAAAGTGTAAATGCATTATTACCCTTTATAGGCTGGCAAAAAGTCATCTGGAAAAAAGCAAACGGGCAAAAAAATCACGAAGAAAGCTCACAACTGCAAATGCCCGCCGGAATGGAAATTGATTTTGGCGGCATAGGTAAAGAATACGCAGTAGATAGTGTGATGCGACTATTGCGCGCGCAAACAAACACACCGATTCTGGTTAATTTTGGCGGCGACCTCGCCGTAACCGGTGCGCGAAAAAATGGCGCCCCTTGGCAAGTGGGTATTGAAGCACTAGACGCTAACAAACACGCCGATAAGATTTTAGAAATTTCTGCCGGCGCACTCGCCACCAGCGGTGATTCACGCCGATTTTTAATCGCCAATAATCAACGCTACGGCCATATACTCAACCCCTTTACCGGCTGGCCGATTATGGATGCACCTCGCTCCGTTACAGTCGCCGGCTCCAATTGCATTCAAGCGGGTATGCTCGCTACCTTTGCATTATTAAAAGGCAAACAAGCAGAACAGTTTTTAGCTGAACAAGGTGTGCCCTTTTGGCTCTTAAAATAAATTATTGCAAGTACGCTAAACCGCTTTAGGAAAAATTATGCGTTTACTCTTAGTGGAAGATGATTTGATGCTCGGCGAAGCGCTGCAAGATGCGTTAATGCCTCACAGTTACGTAGTCGATTGGGTAAAAGATGGCGAAAGCGCGTTAAAATCTTTACGCCGCGAACACTTTGAAATTGTTATTTTGGATATAGGCTTACCGGGCATGGATGGCTTTGAAGTTTTGAAAAATTTGCGTAAAGAAAATTTTGAGCCGCCTGTCTTAATGCTCACCGCACGCGACTCACTCACCGACAAAGTAACTGGGCTAGATGCGGGTGCCGACGACTATTTATTAAAACCCTTTGATTTAGATGAGCTGCTCGCCCGTCTGCGCGCACTTAGCCGTCGCGCCGCTGGCCGCGCAATTCCATTTATCCATTACGGCAAGCTCTGTATTAATCCAGAAAACCAAACTGTCAGCTACGACAACCAACCCATTGTGTTAGCGCGCCGCGAATATATGGTGCTAATAAAACTCTTGGAAAATACTGGGCGTGTACTCAGCCGCGAACAACTCGAACAAAGCCTCTACGGTTGGCTGGATGATGTAGACAGTAACGCGCTAGAAGTCCATATTCACCACATTCGCAAAAAAATCCCTGTGGATTTAATTCGCACCGTGCGCGGCGTGGGTTACACCATTAACAAATGGAATGAGAACCAAGCTTAATGTCTATTCGGCGCTTTTTATTAGCGGGTTTACTTGGCACCTTGCTACTTAGTTTTTCGGTGATTTTTTTCTTTAATCGCTACCAAGCTTTTGTAGAAGTGGGTGAACTGTACGACGCACAACTCGCGCAATCCAGCCGGATTTTACAAGGCTTTCTTAATCGCTCCGCCGACGAAATTGATTTTGATCACATTAATAATGCCCTACTCGCAGCCACCCAAAACTACAGCGATGCTGAGGTCCATGATGACGCGACCATGCGTAGTACTAGCGGCCATAAATACGAATATAAATTCGCCATTCAAATTTGGGATACCAATAGCAACCTCTTAGTGAAATCACCCAGCGCCCCACTCTATGCAATTGCCGAGTTTAAAGATGGCTATTCGATTAAAAAAATCGGCATTTTTGATTGGCACGTATTTACCCAGCATTTACCCAGCAACGGCTATTGGGTAGTCATTGCCGAACGCGCAGACATACGTCAGGAAATTATCGACAAACTCACCTACAGCTCCTTAGTTGGCCCACTTGCGGGCATGATCTTTTTAGCCTTGGGTGTCATTCTAGTCGTAACCAAAGGTTTGCAACCGCTCATTGATTTATCGCAACAAATACGCGAGCGCAATATCGATAAGCTGGAACCCTTGGCATTAGAGAAAGCGCCAAAAGAATTAATGCCATTAGGGCAAGCGGTAAATTTATTAATGGAACAAGTCTCACGAGATGTGGAGAGCGAGCGCCGCTTTCTGGGCGACATAGCCCACGAGTTGCGCACGCCATTAGCAGCCATGAAGCTCAATGCACAAAACGGTTTATACTCAAAAGATATTTACAGCGTACAGAACTTTTTAGTAAAAATTGTACGCGGGGTAGACCGCAGCATTCGTTTAATTGAACAATTATTAACATTGGCACGGCTTGATCCTCGCGCATTGGGCGAAACCGAAAAGTGTGTGCTGGGCGATATTGTCCAAGAGGTTTTAAATACGCTTCGCCCGCAACAACAAAGCGGCGTACACATTCATGTAGAACCATCGCTCTTCACCGCACGACTAAATGCATACCCTGATTTATTGAGCGTGATGTTTCGCAACCTTATCGAAAATGCTTGTCGATATTCACCAGAAGGCGGCAAGATCAATCTCACGGCTGAACGCGCCAACGACCACATTATTTTCACGCTTACAGATCAAGGCCCTGGGGTTTCTGAGCAGCAATTACAATCTCTCGGCAAGCGTTTTTTCAGGGAGCGCCCAGCAGACAGAATGGGTAGCGGTTTAGGGCTTTCAATTGTCGCGCGAATTGCCGAGCTACACCACGCTCAAGTCAGCTTTAGCAATGCAATGCCGCAGGGGTTGGTAGTAAAAATTTTATTTCCATTAACAAATCCGGACGGAAATAATTAAGGCAGAGAGGAAGGTTTAACCCAATACTTGGATATATTGAGAGGCGTATCGCTAGGTAAAAAAGGATTCTCAAATTCAATAATTTTTCGATTAGGGTCTTTTAAAAAATCCAGTGCAGATTGGACACGCTCGGTACTCAAAAATAATTTATCAAATTCGCCATTTTTAAGAATAATCGCCCAACCTTTTTCCAAGCGCTGCGCTAACTCAGTGTTTTCCTTATTCACAAAGAAATACAAGGCCGCGGGGTAATGTAAAATCAGATGCGGCTCAACCATTAAGTTTTGCGAACTGATTAAATCTGCCTCCAATTTCACTTCAGCGGCCCCGCGCGGGAAAAAATCGAACCGCTTTGCGACTAGCATCTTATATAAATTTTCTTTCGCCATAGCCTCTGTGACTTTAATTTGGTTGGCGCGCAAAACTTCTGTATCGGGCCAATGCATACCTTGCCCAGCACTTAAAGCCAACAACTCCTCCTTAGTATTAATCTTGGCAAACTTGGCTGCATCGCTTTTGCGGATAACTAATAACCTATAACCAATTAAACCTTTAAGTAGCGGTACACGAATAGCCCGCATGCTTTGCTCGCGCTCTCTATTGGTCATAGTCCAAAGCACGTTATTACTTTTGTCTTGCACCACGGCAGCAACCCAGCGCGCTTGCGAGAGCGGATTATTCGCAAAGCGAAACTCAATCACTTCGTTCGGTGCTTTGCTGGCGTTTAAAATTAAATGGAGCAATCGAATGTAATAGTCCTCCTGCTGGTTTTGTGGAAGCTGCACATCCACAAAATAGCGGCGCGGCTCCGCCTGCACTGCAACAGCAAAGCAACTCAGCATCAGAACCAAAACTCGCCCCAAGGCAACCAATGTCATCTAAACTCCATCACCACACAATAAACACACACGTCATAAGATAGCCTAGCACAGAGGCGTGATGACAGCTGCAGAGCGCTACCGTATAGTCACGCTATTTGTTCCTCCCGCAAGGATTCCCCCGATGCAAGAAAAACTGGAAACCCGCACTTTTCTGTTGTTTTTATTCGCCGTAAGCATTGGCTTTGCCCTGCTGATTAAACCTTTTTTTGGCACCATCTTTTGGGCCTGTGCCATTGCAGTTATCTTTGCCCCCCTGCAGCAGCGCCTGCTTAAACGCTGGCCGAACCATAAAAACCTCACGGCACTTGGAACCTTGCTGGTTTGCATTGTGATCGTCATTTTACCCGTGGTGTTTGTGATCAGCTCCGTCGTCAACGAGGGCGTAATGGTTTACGACAAACTCCTCTCAGGCGAAATCAACCCTGCTCAGTACATAGAATCCATGCGTACCGCCTTCCCTGCGCTCAATAATCTACTCGCTCGACTCGGCATAGACGTGAGCAATCTCAAAGAGGATGCGCTTAACGCAGCCATGTCGAGCGGGAAATTTATCGCCGGCCACACGATTTCCATCGGCCAAAATGCCTTTGAATTTTTAATGAGCGTAGTCCTCATGCTCTATATCACGTCCTTTATGCTGCGTGATG
>CAZZEV010000247.1:0-255 GCA_964653305.1 uncultured Cellvibrionaceae bacterium
CGGCAGCACCATAGCTGCCGATGGGTATTTATGGAATGCAGAGTGGGGCGGCAGCCGCTTGGTACGCTACACGCCAGAAGGCGCAGAAGATTTTGTGCTCAACACGCTCGTTAGCCAACCAACTTGCATGGCATTTGGTGGTGATGAAATGAATTTATTGTTCGTGACCAGTGCTCGTATAGGCCTAAACGATGAAGCTTTGGCTGCACAGCCGGAAGCCGGTAATTTGTTTATTTATCGCACGGATTTTAAAGG
>CAZZEV010000247.1:265-3103 GCA_964653305.1 uncultured Cellvibrionaceae bacterium
ACTTGTTATAAGATACTGCGCATTGCGCCGCAGCGTGGGTTTTGAATTCTTTAATCGGTACAAAGTTTCTGCTGCCTTTCAAGGTAATTGTTGCGAGACCGTCGGCGGCATGGATGCCGACGTCGAGCCTACAGGGATGTATTCACGGCGTGTCTCGTAATAATTGCCTTGGAAGGCAAGCTGAACATCGCTAATAACAAGCACGTCAGGAACCTCCTTTGAAAGCAAGTAACGCCAGCCGTAAACCGCCCGTATCTGAACCCGCCAGCAACCTTGGTTTGCGCATAGTGCGCGAAGGTGCGCTTATAGGTTTAGTCGCCATTTGCGGATATTTATTAATGGCCATGTTCAGCTACGATGTCGCCGACGGCGGCTGGTCGAGCACCGGTCAAAACAACGAAGTCGCCAACCTGGGCGGTCGCTTTGGCGCTTGGCTAGCGGATGTATTCTTCTCGCTCTTCGGTTATCTCGCCTACTTGTTCCCCGTCATGCTCGCCTATCGTATCGTCCTTGTATTCCGCGATCGTGCACACCACAAACATTTAGATTGGTTGATGGTTAGCATTCGCGCCGTTGGTCTTATTTTAGTGATGGTCGCAGGCACCGGCATCGCGGCCATGCACTACAGTGGCGGCGAATCGGTATTACCCTATTCAAATGGTGGTTTGCTCGGCAGTGGCATAGCCAGCATGGTGGATGGCGCCTTTGGCTACACCGGCGGAACGCTTATGTTGCTGGCGTTATTTTTATTTGGGATTACCATTTTCACCGATTTATCTTGGCTAACTTTGATGGACGAGTTAGGTAATTGGACATTAATCGGCATCGAAAAAGCCAAAGAGCGTTGGCTTCAATATAAGCGTGAAAAAGCTGAGAAAAATATCGCCGTAGTCGCGCAGCAACATCGTCGTGAAGTGGTTGAGGAGCGCGCAAAAGTAGAGGCCAAGCGTGTTGCACCTGTTGTGATTACGGAGCCACCCAAAAAGAAACCCGCGCCTAGCCCAAGAGTAGAAAAAGAAAAGCAGCCTTCACTGTTTGATGCGCTTGAACCTGCCGAAGGTACATTACCACCCCTCAACTTGCTCGACCCTGCTGATAAGCGCAGCGACAAGGGTTACTCCAAAGAATCGCTTGAGGCTATGTCAAAGTTACTTGAGCTGAAACTCAAAGACTTTGGTATCGAGATTGAAGTGGTGTCGGTGCAACCTGGACCCGTAGTTACCCGTTTTGAAATCCAGCCTGCGCCTGGCATTAAAGCCAGCCGTATTTCCGGCCTTGCCAAAGACTTGGCGCGTTCGCTCGCCGTGGTTTCGGTGCGCGTGGTAGAAGTTATCCCCGGCAAATCCTTTATGGGGGTGGAGATTCCCAATGCTCACCGCGAAATGGTGCGTTTGAGCGAAGTGATTTCATCCGAAGCTTACGATCAAGCCAAATCGCCACTCACCATGGCGCTCGGCCACGATATCTCCGGCGAGCCGGTGGTTGCCGATCTCGCCAAAATGCCGCACTTACTGGTCGCCGGTACTACAGGTTCAGGTAAGTCAGTGGGCGTGAACTCTATGCTGCTGAGCTTGCTCTACAAATCTACGCCCAAAGAAGTACGCTTGATTCTGGTTGACCCGAAGATGTTGGAACTCTCGGTTTACGATGGCATTCCGCACTTGCTGACGCCCGTTATCACCGATATGAAAGACGCGTCCAATGGCTTGCGTTGGTGTGTAGGTGAGATGGAGCGCCGCTACAAACTCATGTCGGCCATGGGCGTTCGTAATCTCGCGGGTTTCAATCGCAAAGTGGATGATGCCAACAAAGCCGGAACGCCCATCGCCGATCCGTTGTTTAAACCCGAAGAAAACTTTGAGCCGGGTGCGGAAGTCGCTACCGCTCCAAATCTGGAAACCTTGCCGTGCATTGTGGTCGTGATCGACGAATTCGCCGACATGATGATGA
Organism: uncultured Cellvibrionaceae bacterium; assembly: GCA_964653305.1. Lineage (GTDB taxonomy): Bacteria > Pseudomonadota > Gammaproteobacteria > Pseudomonadales > Cellvibrionaceae > Cellvibrio. The sequence goes on from CAZZEV010000247.1 coordinate 2,216, forward strand.
TCGTGGACAAGAAAAAGGTTGAGCAGCTGATCTCTCGTATCGCGCAAAAAGCTCGTGCCGCTGGTATTCACTTGATTCTTGCCACACAGCGCCCATCGGTGGATGTGATCACCGGCTTGATTAAAGCCAACGTGCCGACCCGCATTGCGTTTCAGGTTTCGTCCAAAATCGACTCCCGAACCATTCTCGATCAAGGCGGCGCTGAACAATTGCTCGGCCACGGCGATATGTTGTATTTGCCCTCCGGCACCAGCGTGCCCATCCGCGTTCACGGTGCCTTTGTGGATGACCACGAAGTTCACCGCGTGGTCGCGGATTGGAAAAAACGTGGCACGCCGCAATATATTGATGGCATCACCGATGACAGCAATAACTCCATTCCCGTCCCCGGTATTCCCAGCGAAGGCGGCGAAGAAGGCGACAACGGCGAAAGCGATGCGCTCTACGATGAAGCTGTGGCCTTTGTGTTGGAATCGCGTAAGGCGTCTATCTCATCCGTACAACGTAAGCTCCGCATCGGCTACAACCGCGCTGCGCGTTTGATTGAAACCATGGAGGCGGCGGGTGTGGTTTCCTCGGCGGGACATAATGGTAATCGTGAAGTGTTAGCGCCGGGTGGGAGAGGGGATTATTAACCCCCACCCAGTCTCCCCCTTCACAAAGGGGAGGAGGTTATTAATTCACGCATCGGACCCATTCGGTGCCAGTTCAGACTGGCTTAGTAAAATATTGGCTCCATCTCTATATTCGTGTACGCGAATAATCCATTTATCGGAATTGTTATGAAATCCATTTTTCGTTTAATTGCATCACTCTTAATTTTCAGCACCTTCGCCGCCCACGCCGACGATCAATCCCCCGCGCAATTGCGCAAACAACTCGATGCCA
>CAZZEV010000247.1:3113-4781 GCA_964653305.1 uncultured Cellvibrionaceae bacterium
ATGAATACCTTGCAAGGCAGTTTCGTGCAAACCCTGTTTGATAAAGACGGCAAAAAGCAGGATGAGCAAAAAGGCACCTTTGTGATGCAGCGCCCCGGTAAGTTTTTTTGGAAAACAGAAACACCTGCGCCGCAATTATTAATCTCTAATCAAAAAACTATTTGGCTTTACGATCCAGATTTAAATACCGTTAACGAGCGCCCATTCAGCGATGATTTGAAAAAAACGCCAGTGCTGTTATTAAGTGAAGATGTCGACAAGCTGCGTAAAAACTTCACCATCAGTCGTTCACAAGCCGACAAAGCCGAAAAATTTTCAGTTACGCCAAAAGTCACCGAAGGTTTATTTCAAGAGTTGTTGTTGGTGTTCGTGGACAATCAACTCACAGAGTTTTCTATTCGCGATAGCCTTGGTCAACTCACACATTTCTCGCTGAGCAATGTTAAACGCAACCAAGTCATTGACGAAAAGCTCTTTAATTTTGTAGCACCAGCTGGTGCAGACATTATTAAAAATCAATAGTGTTAATTGCGAATGAGTGATTTGTTTAGTTCGCATCAAGGTAATTACCAGCCGCTTGCAGCGCGCATGCGCCCGCGCAATCTGGATGATTACATTGGCCAAGAGCATTTGTTAGCGCCGGGTAAACCCCTGCGTGAAGCTATAGTTCGCGGTCAATTGCACTCCATGATTTTGTGTGGGCCGCCGGGTGTGGGTAAAACGTCGCTCGCAAAATTATTTGCTGAGCAAGCACACGCAAGGTTTGAATCTCTCTCAGCAGTTTTATCGGGCGTCAAAGAAATTCGCGCAGCCGTTGCCGTTGCGCAGCAAGAGAGAATGTCGGGTCGCAAAACAATTTTGTTTGTGGACGAAGTTCATCGTTTTAATAAATCACAACAAGATGCTTTCTTACCTTACGTGGAAGATGGCACTTTTATTTTCATCGGTGCGACCACTGAAAATCCTTCCTTCGAATTAAACAACGCATTGCTCTCGCGCTGCCGTGTATACGTATTGCGCGGCTTGCAGCCAGAACAATTGCAGCAGGTTTTGCAGCAAGCGCTGCACGATAAAGAGCGCGGGTTAGGTGCGAGTGATATTCGCATCGACCCTGATAGCCTTATGACCCTTGCGCAGGCCGCCGATGGCGATGCTCGTAAATCACTCAATCTCCTAGAAATAGCCGCCGATTTGGCAGATGAAGAGGGCAACCACAAAGTTATCAACGAGCATGTGCTCGCCGAAGTTCTTGCCAGCGATGTGCGCCGCTTCGATAAAGGCGGCGATATTTTCTACGAACAAATCTCCGCACTGCATAAGTCCGTGCGTGGCTCATCGCCCGATGGCGCGCTCTATTGGCTAGCCCGCATGTTAGATGGCGGCTGCGATCCACTCTATATCGCCCGCCGCGTAGTACGTATGGCCAGTGAAGACATAGGTAACGCTGACCCGCGCGCCTTGCCCCTATGTCTCGCCGCCTGGGATGTACAAGAACGCCTTGGCAGTCCCGAAGGCGAGTTGGCCATTGCCCAAGCCGTGGTTTATCTCGCGGCAGCGCCAAAAAGTAATGCTGTGTATAATGCGTTCAACCAAATTATGGCCGAGGTTCGCTCGCAGCCTGCTTACGATGTACCCATACATCTGCGCAATGCGCAGACCCAGTTGCTG
>CAZZEV010000248.1:0-4778 GCA_964653305.1 uncultured Cellvibrionaceae bacterium
ACACACAAGATTTTGCGGATCGCTTATTCGAACAAGTTAAGGGATTTGGTGGCTATGGATTCCCAGAAAGTCATTCGGCCAGTTTTGCGATTATTTGTTACGTTTCCAGTTGGATCAAATGTCATCATCCCGCTGCATTTTATTGTGCATTACTGAATAGCCAGCCTATGGGGTTTTATAGCCCATCACAATTAATTCAAGATGCCAAACGTCATGGCATTACTGTAAAACCCGTTAACATAAATCGTAGTTTCTATGAAAATAGCTTGGAACTTGATGATAAAGGGAAGAAGGGCATTCGTTTAGGTTTTATTGCGGTGAAATCACTCAATAGCGAGGATGCGAAATCTATAGAACTCGCACGTGGAAATATCCCTTTTAGTTGCTTAAAAGACGTTGCAAGGCGCACTGTACTCAGCGATGCGAATTTAGAATATCTTGCCTCAGCCGATGCATTTCGAGAAATAGCGGGGGATAGATTCCATGCTCGTTGGGAAGCGTCTGCATTGATGCCTTATTCAGAGTTGCTGGAGCCCAGTGAGTTAAAAAATGATGAGCTTTTAATGGTAAGCCCAACACTCGAACAAAATGTGATAGATGATTACGCCGCTATTGGTTTAACGCTTCGAACTCATCCTATGCAAATATTAAGAAGCGAAGCACCTTTTAATAGATGTAAACGATTTTCAGATCTTGTTGATCTGCCTCATAAAGGCTTCGTTCGTATCGCAGGAATTGTCACGGGCAAACAAAGACCCGGCACTGCCAGCGGCGTTATGTTTATGTCACTTGAAGACGAAACAGGTACAAGCAATGTCATTATTTGGAATCGAACGCAGGAGACTTTTAGAACAGAAATTTTGACGGGAAAACTACTCATCATCAAAGGGACTGTTGAAATAGTAACTAACGGTGTCAGTGTTCCTGTCGTGCATGTTATTGCGGGCCACGTTGAAGATGTGACGTCTCGATTACAAAATCTTGCATTGAAGTCGCGGGATTTTCATTGATTTGTTAATCGCTATTCTATCTTCCGATAGCGGTAGAAAAACCAATCAAGGACTCATATCCTTGGTTGTTAGTTTCTTGGCGGGCGACCTATTAAAAAATTAGAGCAGGGAAAATCTGTAATTTATAGGAGGGAGGCTATGTTGCTGGCGTCAAGAGAGTACTGTATTTAGCTATTTACTCATCATCAAGCCCAAGCTTTTGCAATCGGTAGCGCAATGAACGGAAGGTAATTCCCAGTCGCTTAGCCGCTAGTGTTTTATTCCAGCGTACTTTCTCAAGTGTATCGCACAAAATCTCTTTTTCTACATCCAATAAATAATCGTCTAGGGATGGGTATTCTGCACAACGTGCGGGGTAGTCTATGCGGTTGGCTTTATTGTCGATATTGGTTGATGTTGTATTTCTGCTGTTATCCAGTTCAGATTTGGCAAAAATATTTAAAGGATTTGAGTCGGTTTGTAATTGCAAATCGCCAGCATCAATTACATCGTTTTCACAGAGTGTGAATGCCCGCTCTAAAATATTCTCTAGTTCACGTACATTGCCAGGGAATTGGTAATCGTGAAGGGTTTGCAGAGCAGCCACGGAAAGCTTAGGCGCAGGCAGTTGCATATCACGTGATATTTTTTCCAATAAATAGCTGGCGAGCAAGGGAATATCTTCACGGCGTTGGCGTAAGGGGGCAACGCTGAGTTGAATTACGTTTAGGCGATAAAACAAATCTTGGCGAAAGCGACCTTCTTTAACTTCCGTTTCTAACAATTTATGTGTTGCGCAAAGAATGCGTACATCGGTAACTAATTCTTCTGCGGAACCAACAGGGCGAATGGATTTTTCTTGAATAGCGCGCAAGAGTTTAACTTGCATATCCAGTGGCAAATCGGCCACTTCATCAAAAAACAGGGTTCCCCCTTCTGCGGCTTGAAATAAGCCTAGCTTGTCCTGATGTGCGCCGGTAAAGCTGCCTTTTTTGTGGCCAAAGAATTCGCTCTCCATTAGCTCACGCGGAATAGCGCCGCAGTTAACGGCAATAAATGGTTTAGCTGCGCGTGGGCCTAATTCGTGAATGGAGCGGGCAACTAGTTCTTTACCGGAACCTGATTCACCACTGATATAAATTGGCGCTTGCGAGCGAGCGAGTTTTTGAATGCTGCGGGTTAAATCTTGAATGGCTTTTGATTGGCCGATAATAAAACTTTCGGAGGGTAATTTTGCACCTGTGGGCAACTGGCTTGATTGAATTGCGGTATTCACCAGCTTGCGCAGTACATTTAAATCAACCGGCTTGGAAATAAAATCAAAGGCTCCAGCTTTCATGGATTCAATGGCGGTATCTATGCTGCCATGTGCAGTAATCACAGCTACTGGAAGGCGAGGAAAATTTTGTTGAATAAATTCCACTAGATCTAAACCTTTACCATCGGGCAAATGCATGTCGGTTAAGCATAGATCATAAGTTTGTTGCATTAAGAGCTGCTTGGCGCGTGTAATATTTTCAGCGCAATCGGTATCCAATTGCATGCGCCCTAGTGTGATTTCCACCAGTTCGCGAATATCGGGCTCGTCATCAATAATCAGTACGCGTTTATTGCTCATAAATTACTGGCTCACTTTATTCGGCTGTACTTTTATAGGTTGAACTAAAACCCAAGGTTTAATCACTAGCGCCCAGACTAAGGCATCTTGTTCATACCATGCTGCTGCTTGCGCATCTTTTACTGTGTCTACCAAGCCAGCATCCATCCATATTTTTACTTGACTGGCATTATCTTTAGTGATTTCGGCTGCAACTTGAATTAAGTCGAGCGATTCATCCACCGCAATAGCATTACCGCTAGCAAAAAAGCGTTGCAGCTCATGCCAGCGAATTTGTGCGGTTTCTAAAACCAACTCTGATACTAAATTTTTTTCGTTCATAGTCTTTTCATTGATAGTGTTTTAAATAATTGCTTAGAGACATTTATTGTTAAAGGCTTGTGCTGCTTTGGATTGATTGGGTTTGTTGAGAATATGGCTAATAAAATTGCCAGCTTGAATAAGTTTTTGCAAATCAACGCCGTGCTCAATGTTCAAACCATTGAGTAAGTAGACTAAATCTTCCGTGGCGACATTGCCAGATGCTCCCGCTGCGTAAGGGCATCCACCTAAACCCGCGACTGAGCTATCTATAATATTTACGCCCATTTCTAGCGATGCGTAAATATTGGTGAGAGCCTGACCATAGGTGTCATGCATATGGACGGCAAGCTTGTTAATCGGAACATCCGCCGCGACCACTTCAATTAAGTTTTTGATTTTCCCCGCTGTGCCTACACCAATGGTGTCGCCCAATGAAATTTCATAACAGCCCATCGCCAATAATTCTTTGGCGATAGTGGTAACTGTCGCAGGATCAACGTCGCCAGAATAGGGGCAGCCCGCCACACAAGAAATATAACCGCGAACTGGAATTTTTTGTGCTTGTGCGGCGGTGATCAAGGCTTCAAAGCGCTTAATGCTTTCGCTAATGGAACAATTAATATTCTTCTGGCTAAAGGCTTCAGAGGCTGCGGCAAAAATAGCCACTTCATTTGCGTTAACGGAAATTGCACGTTCATAGCCTTGTAAATTTGGAACGAGTGCAGCGTAAGTAATATTGGGTTTGCGATTTATGCCTGCAAACACTTCTGCACTATCCGCCATTTGTGGTACCCATTTGGGGTTCACAAAACTGCCAGCTTCAATGTAAGTTAAACCAGCAGCCACCAATTTTTCGATCAGTTGGATTTTTGCAGCAGTAGGAATCGCTTGCTTTTCATTTTGCAAACCATCCCGTGGGCCAACTTCTACAATGCTAACTTTTTTGGGAAATGCCATTTTAATCTTCACCCCAGCGCGGCATTAAATCTTGTTCAATACCTAGCTGATCTAAAATTCGCGCCACAATAAAATCAATTAATTCATTAATGGTTTGCGGTTGCATGTAAAAACCTGGGCTGGCTGGAATAATCATTGCGCCGAGTTGTGTAAGTTTGAGCATGTTTTCTAAATGAATTGCCGAGTAGGGTGCTTCACGCGGCACTAAAATTAATTGACGGCGTTCTTTGAGCGCAACATCAGCAGCGCGTTCAATTAAATTATTGCTGGCACCGTGGGCTATGGCGGAAAGTGTGCCGCCGCTGGCTGGGCATATCACCATAGAGCTGGGCGAGCTTGAGCCAGATGCTACGGGTGAAAACCAATCGTCTTTAGCGAGCAATTGCAACTGATCTTCATCAGCCTCAAAAATTTCGCTTAAGAAAAGTTGTTGATGCTCTAAAGTTTCGGGTAAATCTAAATCTGTTTCAGTGCGAATAACCACTTCCGCAGCGCTGGAGAGTAGTAAATACACTTTGCAATCAGCAGCCAACAAGCATTGCAATAAGCGCAAGCCATATTGTGCTCCCGATGCACCAGTAATCGCGAGCGTGATGCTGCGTTGTTTCATGATTCTCCCCCTAGAGAGCATGCTTTTTTAATTGCTCAATCAACTTTTGATGCACGCCACCAAAGCCACCGTTGCTCATAATCACTATATGCGTATTCTTTTCACAGAGTGAAATGGCGCAGTGGATTAGTTCATCTAAATCACGTAATAGTTTTGCGGGTACCGGGCTTTTATTGACGACATCATCCATTGCCCAATCGACATTGGCGGGTTGATACCAAAGCACATCGTCAGCATCAGTGACGCTTTTGTTAAGTGAATTTTTGTGTACACCCATTCGCATGGTGTTTGAGCGCGGCTC
>CAZZEV010000249.1:0-4745 GCA_964653305.1 uncultured Cellvibrionaceae bacterium
GAATATGCTCACCGGGTTTGTAGGGCGTATCGGTAGTCGGGCCTTGTCGGTAAAGATCGAAATGCTCGTGGTTGAGGGGGGCTTGCAAGGCATCATCCAAGTGAGACGCACCGTGCCACACACGATAGGCTTCATTAACTGTCATATGATCCATTTGAATGGGCAGATACATATCCAAGCTTGGCTGCCAAGAAGAGGTGTAAATGTCTTTTGCGATACGGAATGGCCCGGCTTGTTGATCGCCGTAAACAATTTTATAAAGGCCTTCTTCCTGCACTTTACTGAAATCAAACTGACGATATTCGTAACGCAAATATCTGCCCCAGTTGCTCAGATTTTTTTCCAGCACGAGAGATTCAGTACCGTCCGCTGCAATTCTAAAGAGCTTTGCAGGTGGATTCGTTTTGTCATTTTTATCCAGCTCGATAACGGCGACTTTTTGTTGCGTTGGGTGGTAACCCACTTGTGAGTGGCCAATAACGGGTGTGCGTACCCAATCTTTAATCGTGTCCGCATTTAGTTGCCACTCGATAACTGTGCCGCTCTTACCTGCAGGGATTTTGCTGCGTACAACGAACCAACCATTTTGTGCTTTGCTGCGGCCATCATAAAGTTCGAGCGGCGTGCCGTTGGATTCGATGCTTACTCTGCGTTCAACATTATTGGGCGCGAGAACCAAGTGCTTTCCAGTTGCTAGTGGAGTCGGCTCAGCCCGGCCATTAATTTCTTTAGCACCGCCAGGGTAGATGGGGAATGTACCGCTCGTCGTATCCATCATAAACGCTTGATGGAAATAGGCAGAGGGTAAAAACTCCATGTTGAAACCTGCTTTACCTTCTAAGGAACTTGGCAAAGGTTTTGGCAAATTTACTGCAATGCGCACGCCCGTTTGGTTTTTGGTGACTTTGATGGAGAAATCAAATTTCTCGTTGGGGTAATGCAGAAAGGCTTCAATGGATTGTTCTGCACGATTGATTTTGCGTTCTTTAAATTGTGGCGTCATGTCCCACTGTTCTGGCGTTGCGTTTAAGCGTACATCGCCATTGGTGGCTGTGCGCAAGCCGTGGTGAATTAACTCAAGACCATTGGTTTTAGCGTCGCTAAATAAACCATCGTACCAATTGCTAAACACCAAAACATTTAAGCCTTGTTGCTCAAAATAATCTTTATCGTTTAGTACAAGCGTTGTGCTGTTGGCAATCGATGTTTGTGAGCTTAGCAATAGCGCTGAGAAAAGAGCGGCGGGTAAACGCCAATGGGTTTTAGACATGATGAAGCTCCGTTGTTATTAGAAACAACTTATAGTCTATGTGATTATAAGTATGTGAAGGTCCTCTTTTACAAATAATAACGACTTGCCTAGTGGCTGTTTACTAATGAATATTTTTTTATGAGGTGGCGTGCATTAAATGCTTGATGAGTATTTGAAATAAAAAATGCCGCAGAAGTTGCGGCATTTTTGAACTCGAATTTGATGTCTTAACTACAAGAAAGAGAGCGAAGATGCACTGCTTAAACGCAATTGATTCAACTTTTCCAAGGCGCTTTTTTCTTCTGGCACTTTGGTAAAGTTTAAGCTGTCATCAGCGTTACTGGTGGCAATGCGCAATTGTTGTTGGTTCTCTTTGAAAGCGAGAATCTTGTGATAGTTCATAACATTTTTTACGTAGAGCACAGGTTCCCAACCGCGTGAATAGCCATGGGTCGCTTTGCTGTAATACTGTTCTTTGGCAAGAAGAGGAAAGGCTTTGCTGACATCTTGCCAGCTATTAGGGTCGCCTTTTAATTTGCGCGTAAGTGCACGTGCATCTGCTAGGTGGCCAATGCCTTGGTTATAGGCGGCCAGTGCCATGTATAAGCGGTCTTCACCTTGAATGGAGTCTGCCAAGGTATCCATTAGGTATCGCAGATATTTAGCACCGCCAAAAATACTTTGCTTGGGATCTTCTAAGTTTTGTACGCCTAAATCTTTTGCGGTGTTAGGCGTTAGCATCATAAATCCGCGCACGCCTGTGGGTGATTCTGCATTGGGAATCCAGTGGGATTCTTGGTAGCCAACGGCCGCAATCAATTGCCAATCCAGATTATATTTTTCAGCCGCAGCCTTAATACTTGCTTCCCAACGCGGGAAACGTTTCTCTAATCGTTTAGAGAACATAAGTGCATCGTCAGTATTGACTTCAATATATTGATCAAAAAACTGTGATGAAACTTTAGCAAGTTGGCCATTGGTTTTAATTTTGGCTAGGTATTTTTGCGCTGCCTCATAGAGGCTAGCATCGTGCGATGGTGCAAGCGCCCAGGCTAAAGGTTGTGGTGCTTGCATATCAAACGCAACTTGCGTGTGCGGATATGAATAGCGGTGAATATCAAAAATTGCTGAGTCTACAATCGCATAATCTGCATGGCCGCGCTCAACCATGTCGAGCAAATCGGTCATTTCTACGTTTTCTACCAGTTCCCAATGAATATCAGGCAGAGATTTTTGCAGTTCTTGTAGTGGCAAAGGAATAGAGGCGCTATTAATGACGAGCACCTTTTTGCCCGCCAAGGCTTTAATGTTGGCAGGTGCAGTTTGCGTACTGTTATAGATAAGCTGCAGGCTTAAATCCATAAATGCAGTGGTGTAATCGTAGGGCGCTTTTGTGGTGGAGCTATTGATAACACTTGGGCTAGCTAAGTCAAAGGCGGCATTATCTAGAGTCTTCAATGACTCTAGGGCTGATGAATCATCTACTAATACGAGCTTTACTCCCAACTCATCGGCAAAACCTTTAAGCAAGGTGTACTCGAAGCCGGTAGTAGAATCTTCAGGGCTTTGGTAGTGGCTGATAGGGCCGCTGCGCGATATAACGCGCAGTTCACCTGCGGTTCGCACTTGTTCAAGTTTGCTGGCTGGTGCGCTGCGGACCAAAAGGGCGGCACAACAAATCAACAGCATGGCAATCAACAGATTGGAAATGGAAAAACGTTTTACTGCGGTACGCTTTCGGCCGTCCATAAGGTATTTATAGGCCATAGGTGTATCTCCGGTGTTTCAATTGCATCGCCCGAATTGGGAAATAACTTCGTATATGCACTCATGCCGAATCTAATCCATTACTGACCCGTGCAACATGGATACCATGGTAAAGCCAAGAACCACCCCTGCATAGCTTGTTTTGTGAGCAGAACTGGGGTAGGCACTTGGGTATAAATTGATCTAAAAAATGAAAACTTATGCATAAACAGTAACTTATAAAACGCTATTCGCCTGACTTGTCAGCAGAAAAAAAGTGAAAAAAAGGTGTTTTTTTGCAGTTTTAGGTGCCGTTTTGGGCTGTCAAAAGCCTGTAAATAAGGCTTTTCCTTAGATTTTTTTGTAAAAAAGCAGCGCAAAAACGCGCCGCTCATCGGAAAATGTGAGTAAACATGGTGCATGCCGCCGCAAAAATTAAGCATTGTATGCAATTTTTTAGAGTGGTTTTAGTTATGCGATTCGGTTGTGATTAATTCTTTTTTTGAAAAATAGTACGTAAAAAAAGCGCGTGCGAAAAACCACCCACTACTCAATCCATAAAGTGCGCAAATTCCAATCATGAAAAATATTGATTGATGCAACGTGGAATTACGGATGAGTAAAACCGCGACGCTATATTTAGTAAAAAATATCAACATGATTAAAATAAAAGCGACCCAACTACCGGGAATTGTATAAAGCTGTTCTTTTGAAGAGTACGCAATATTTTTTGGATATCTTAACCATGCAAAAATGGCGAGCATGATACTTATGCCAATCAGCCAGGCTATAAAGCCTAATGTATTCGCGCCAAACGTTGACCAAACGCCCGATGCCGATAAACACAGCATGGCAATCGGTAATATTGCCAAACGCCGCGTAGAAATTTTTCGCGTTTTGGTTTGGCTATAACCTAAAAAAATTAAGCCGAAAAATAAACCAAATACCCAGATCGGTGTGTGTTGCAGAATTTGTAACATTACTTATATCCATTTGTTTATGCGTTAGTGGGTACAAAACAGCCATGAAATCCCAATGGTAAGACATAATCCATTGTTGCTTGGGCGATTGGGCCGTCATTCAGTTTATTCGCGTGGAATAATGCGATGCCTGAATGCTGTTTTTCATAGTTATAATAACTCGAGATTAAATAGCCATTATTTTTAGATGACTTTATTAACAATGGTTCTTCAGCAATAACCTTAGCACCAAAACAATAGTGATTGAGCAAGCCTTTATCGGGATGTATAGCCGCTATGCTATCGCCCAAAAATTTACGTTCGGATGATGCTGCATGAGTACCATAAATGGTGGTAGGCCCAGCAGCATCAGGATTGTAATTGGGGAATTCCAGATTTGTGCCGCTTGCATTCAGCGTGACCTTTCCCGTTTGCAAATTAATGTTTGCAATAGTTATTTGCGCATGATCAATTTCAGGTTGCTCGCCAAGCATTACTTTGTGCATCCCATTTAACATCAAACTCGCATCTTTATAGCTCGCCATGACCACGTGAATATTGTTGTTGTCTTGCCATGCATTGCCGAAGTGAAAAACAAATTCCGCTGGAACCTCAAACCACCGCGGTTTATCGAGTGAGTTTTTATTGATGACGAGTATTTTGCTGCCTACTTCAGGTCGCCAATGAAATGCGTTTAGAAAAGTTTCGCCTTGCTCATAGATACACGCTGAAACATAAAAAATTAAATAATCAGCTGTTTGTGCAAATGCATGAAAATAACCGCGCTG
>CAZZEV010000250.1:0-4714 GCA_964653305.1 uncultured Cellvibrionaceae bacterium
GCTGTTTGCGTCCGATTTCGGAATTAGCAATCCGATTTCGGATTATTCCTGCAAAGTTGATTTACTCCTGAAACATTATTTCATGCAAATCAATGGGTTAATTTTTTGGCATAGTCCTTGTAATGCATAGACTTTATAAACAGTACGAAAATATACTCGCCTCTCGTTCACCCGTCGTTAGTAAGGACAAATTTATGAAAGTTTTTCAGATGTTAAGCGCACTTTTCGTTTCAAACATTTTAATGTCGAGCGGCGCCTTTGCCGACGACCCCAGTTGGAGCGCACCACATGCGCCTTATCAAATTACTGACAACATTTACGCGGTAGGTACTGAAGGAATTGGTGTGTATCTCATCACTACGCCTAAAGGACATATTCTGTTGGATGCAGCCACAGAGCAGGGTGCGAATGTGGTTGAAGCTAATATAAAAAGTTTGGGTTTTAAATTAAAGGATATTAAATATTTACTCGAAAACCACGCTCACTCAGATCACGTTGGTGGGCTCGCGCAACTCAAAAGATCTACCGGTGCAACCATTGTTGCAAGCCAAGGTGACCAGCACAGCCTTGAGCATGGCACGCTGGATAGCGAAACCAATTGGGAAGATAGATTCACACCCGTTAAGGTGGAAAAAATACTTGCCGATGGTGAAAAAATTTCTTTAGGTGGAGTTCAGTTGCAATCGTTACTTACCCCTGGGCACACCAAAGGCTGCACAAGCTGGTTTATGGAATCACCGGATAAAGGCAGTACGCGCAAAGTCGCATTTATTTGCAGCCTCACCACGGCCGGGAACAAATTGGTTAACAACAAAATCTATCCGCAAATTGCAGATGATTTTCGTAACACCTTTGCACGGCTTAAAACCAAAAATGCTGATTTACTTTTGATTGGTCACCCGGATTTAGCCAACTTGGAAGAAAAAAATATCGCGAAGAAAAATGGCAAAGCAGACGCATTTGTAGATTCAAATGGATTACAAAAATTCGTAAAAACATTTGAAGACAAGTTTGAAGCGGAATTGGAAAAGCAGAAAACAATGAAAGAATAGTTTTAGTCTACGGCCTACATTCGTATAGGCGTCATCCTCATGGAGCTTTTACATCAAAAGCTGGATCCTCGCTTGCGTGAGGATGACGTGCATCATGTCAAACTAGTTTTATTTAATCCAATCAATTATATACATTTTTCCTATTGGGTCATATCGACTCAGATGCGGTAATCCAACAACTGTTACCTGACTGCCCCCAATCTTTGTCGAGAATTTTTTTATACTCCAATCACCATGACCCGCAGGGATATATGTCTGTTCACCGCCATATTTCTTATGAATAAATCCATAAGGTGAAAAACCAGAGTTACCAAACACAAGAATCAGCTTTGGCTGTACGATACTAAGAAGTGCTTCATGAACTGGCCAGCAGCGTTCAGCCATATTGTAAGAAATTCCACTAGCATCACGGGACTGCATAAAAATTAAATTTGTCGCAATAACTTCTGCAGGATTGTAATCTAGGCTTTCTAGTAGCCACACTATTCTTTGCTGTAAAGGAGCCTTACCTGGTTCATATGAGGTAATACCGTTCTCCCATGCTTCATCAAGATACGCATTTATATTTCTAGTTAATAGTTCTTCAATGCTTTTGCTTAATGGCAGGCCATCGCTTCCGCCAGGATTTAATCCCATTAAATATACCGATCCCGGCTTGATCGTTTCATGGCTGCTGTAAAGCACACTCCCACTTTTATCAAGCATTTCCTCAAGCGCATTTTTTGCAATTTCTGAAAGTTGTAATTTTTTTATATTCATTGATACTTTTCCTTTTCAAATTTTAATTCGCTAAAAAATAAATAGGGCGGCCTTTAAGTCGGTTCACTATTTCCCGTAATTTTTCCCACTCTCTTGCTGTTGTTTCGTCACACAACAATCCAAAAAACCGAAACCCCATGCTGTGCAAAAGAGACAAACCAACATCTGCTACGATGTGGCTTTTAAAATCGTATAAAATAGCTTGGTCATCTGAGAAAGGAATTACGTGATCTGGATTTAGACCATCGAATAAACTGCCGTCATAAACGATAGTTTTTTGATATTTTCTTACTGCTTCATCAATTGCAAATATCCCAGCTTTTAAAATTTCGTTTATATGGACAGCACCATCCAAGCTGCTGTCATTATGAGAGACTAATTTCATTTTCATTACCTGTTAGGAAAATTACCAGATCTACCATTCAGTAATTTGATAGACCGTACTAACAGGCTTTAAGGTGATTTTAGCGCCCATGCAGCAAAAACGAGGCCGGCGGCCTCGTTTTTAGTATTTTAGAACTTCTATTTTTTCTTAACCGGTCTTTCCCAACCTTGAATATTGCGTTGCTTACTGCGGGCTATTGCAAGCTCCGCGGCTTCCACATCTTTAGTGATGATTGAACCTGCACCGACGGTTGCGCCAGCGCCAATATTCACAGGCGCAACTAATGCGGAGTTAGAGCCTATAAAGGCGTTATCACCAATCATAGTTTTGAACTTGTTGACGCCGTCATAGTTACAGGTAATGGTGCCCGCGCCCACGTTTACACCGCTGCCGATAGTCGCATCGCCAATATAACTTAGGTGATTTACCTTGCTGCCTTTGGCGATATTTGCCTTTTTAGTTTCTACGAAGTTGCCGATTTTTACACCCTCTGCGAGCTTGGTACCGGGGCGCAGGCGAGCGTAGGGACCAATATCGCAGTCGTCGGCCAACACTGAATCTTCAATATGGCTGTAAGCTTTGATGTGTGTGCCCTTGCCGATAGTCGCGTTGATAATCACGCAGTTGGGCTCGATGGTGACGCCATCGCCCAGAACCACATTGCCTTCAAACACGCAGTTCACATCGATCACAACATCGCGGCCTACGGCGAGGTCACCACGAATATCAATGCGTGCTGGGTCGAGCAAAGTCACGCCAGCCACCATCAACTCATTGGCCTTTTGCTTTTGGTAAAAGCGCTCAAGCGCGGCTTGTTGCTGACGGTTGTTGATGCCTTCAACTTCTTCTACCGCATTGGGTTGTTCAACTTGAATGGCGATGCCATCGGCCTTGGCCATAGCAATAATATCGGTGAGGTAATACTCGCCTTGGGCATTATTGTTGTTGAGTTGCGGCAGCCATTTTTGCAGGTGCTTGGCTTTTACCGCCATGATGCCGGTATTGATTTCGGCGATTTTGCGCTGCGCATCGCTGGCATCTTTGTGTTCAACAATTGCAGTCACGGAGCCGGAGTCATCACGCACTATACGGCCATAGCCAGTGGGATCTTGCATATTGACGGTGAGCAAGCCCATTTGCGTATCGCTCACTTGGGCGATTAACTTCTGCAGGGTTTCGGCGCGGGTGAGCGGCACATCGCCGTAGAGAATGAGTACGGTAGCGTCATTGCGCAAATAGGGCAGCGCTTGTAGTACAGCGTGGCCGGTACCCAGTTGCTGGGCTTGCAGGGCGAATTTTACATCGGGCGCGGCCATGCGCTCTTCCACTTTTTCGGCACCGTGACCGACGATAATCAAAATTTGTTCACCACCAACCTGACGCGCGGTATCCACCACATGTTGCACCAGTGCCTTGCCGCCAATGGGATGCAAAACCTTGGGTAAATCTGAACGCATACGTGTGCCTTTACCAGCGGCGAGAACAAGAATATCGAGCATGGTGAATTCCTTTACTGTGTTAAAAAATGAAGGGCATTTTAACGACTTATAGATTGAAAAAACGACTTACTTTAAACATAAAAAAAGGCGACTCGAAAGTCGCCTTTTTTGTAGAACGTCAACCTACACTTACTTACCCGCTTTTTTGCGGATCGCTTGCAAGGTACGCAATTGTGCAGAAGCCTCCGCCAATTGAATTGCCGCGCGTTGGAAATCAATCTCGGAAGATTGATTTGCCAGTTGTTGCTCTGCGTGTTGCTGTGCTTCAAGCGCTTTGGCTTCATCCATATCACCGGCACGCAGAGCAGTGTCTGCCATTACCGTTACTTGATAGGGCTGAACTTCAAGGAATCCACCAGAAACGTAGAATACTTCCTCATCGCCGCCTTGTTTGATAACACGTACTGGGCCTGGCTTAACGCCAGTCAGCAATGGCGCGTGACCATAGTTAATACCTAAGTCACCCACGCTACCTGTAACAATTACCATCTCTACCAAGCCCGAAAAAATTTCGCGCTCAGCACTGACGATATTGCATTGAACAGTCATGGCCATATCCGTTTCTCTTGATAAATGTCAAAGGCACAAACTCATGGAAAAACCCGAAGCCGTAAAGCTTCGGGTTAATTCATTACTTGAGTTTGGTGGCTTTTTCGATAGCTTCGTCGATAGTACCAACCATGTAGAAAGCTTGTTCTGGCAAGTGATCGTAATCACCAGCAAGTAAGCCTTTGAAACCACGGATGGTTTCTTTCAATGGAACGTATTTGCCGGGTGAACCAGTAAATACTTCCGCTACGTGGAATGGTTGAGACAAGAAACGTTCGATTTTACGCGCACGAGATACGGTTTGTTTGTCTTCTTCTGACAATTCATCCATACCCAAAATCGCAATAATATCTTTCAATTCTTTGTAACGTTGCAGTACGGTTTGAACACCGCGAGCAGTTGAATAATGCTCGTTGCCGATGATCATTGGGTCCAACTGACGTGAAGTTGAATCCAGTGGATCGATCGCT
>CAZZEV010000251.1:0-4714 GCA_964653305.1 uncultured Cellvibrionaceae bacterium
TCGTATTAAATTTAGCCGGCGTACAAAGCTTGCATCCCGCCAATGAAAAACTAAGCTTACGCATATAATTCCTGATTATAAAAATCGTCACGGAAGGCGAGCACTCAAAAACAACAGCCCAAAAACATCCTCAGCCGAATTTGCACTTTACAAATTCAGCTTTTCATTACAAAAAATTTGCGAGGAATAACGATGAAACTGTTGCACCTGACATCCGTACTAACATCCTTAAATTTGGCCCGCCTGCTCTGTGGATTAAGCCTGACCTTAACCGCCAACTTAAGTATTGCCGATGAAAGCTTAACAGCATCCGGCACCAACCCAACACCACGCATAATTGAGTACTCTTGGATGCCCGTTTCAACTTGGGACAAAATGTACGCTGAAGATATAGCGGTTGCTGAAAAAGGCGGCGTGGATTTACTCTTTGTGGGCGACTCTATTACGGCAGGCTGGAACTGGGAAATTTGGCAAAAGAATTTTGCACAATACAATCCCGCTAACTTCGGGATAGGTGGCGATCACACCGGCAATTTGCTGTGGCGATTGAAATACGGCCATGCAGAAAAATTAACGCCCAAAGCAGTCATACTATTAATTGGCGTAAATAACTTTGGCCATTTAAATGAAACACCAAAACAAGTTTTTGAAGGCATAAAAGCCAACGTGGTATTGCTGCGAAAAATGTATCCCAATTCCAAAATTTTAGTGAACAGCGTATTCCCCTTTGAGGAAAGCGCACAAAGCCCCAAGCGCGCACTCGTTAAAGAAGTGAATACCATGGTCGCAAAATTAAACGACAACAAACATATTTTCGTGAAAGACTACGGCGCAATCTTTTTGCAAGCAGATGGCAATATTTATAAAGAGCTGATGGGCGATTTTCTACATCCCTCACCAACAGGCTATCAGGCTTGGGTAGAGGTTATGCTTCCTGATATTCAAAAACTGATGCAATAAGGGAGTGACGCTATGTATAAGTTTTACGTTTCTCTTATCGCCATCTTAAGCACACTCTTAATTAGCAGCGCTTATGCAGAATCCATTAACGCAACGGATAATCGCATAAACGTTATGGGCCGCACCCAGCAAAACGACGACGGCAGCGTGCGCTTTGCGTACCCCGGCGTGAGCTTTCTGATGAACACTCATGCAAAAAGCCTCAGCATGAGTGCGAGCAGTAATAGTGGCAAAGCGTGGCTGGACATCATTGTTGATGATGGCGAACCCAAGGTTATTCAAATAGGCCAGCAAGCTCAACGCTATGAATTATTCCGTTTTGAGAAAGCAGGCCAACATAAAGTGCGAATTATCAATCGTACTGAAACCTGGCAAGCGGTTACAACCATCAGTAGTTTCGAGTTAACTGACGGAAATATTCTTGCAGCACCGAGTTTGCCAAAGCGAAAAATGTTAGTGCTCGGCGATTCAGTCACCTGCGCCGAAATGATTGATCGCGTGGCAGGAGAAAAGCCTGACCCACGCTGGAATAACGCTCGCGAATCCTATGGCATGCTTACCGCACAGGCCGTGAATGCTCAAGTTCATTTAGTCTGCATGGGCGGACGCGGTTTAGTACGCAGCTGGAATGGCAAAACTGTCGAGCACAACTTGCCTGATTTTTATCAATTCAGCATCCCTGACGATAAAGATCCGGTGCAATGGAATCACGCGCACTACGATCCTGATTTAATTGTGAGTGCCATAGGCACCAACGATTTCAGCCCCGGCATTCCTGATCGTGAAAGCTATATCAATACCTATGTGAAACTTGTATTGACCTTGCTAGCCAATCACAAGCACGC
Organism: uncultured Cellvibrionaceae bacterium; assembly: GCA_964653305.1. GTDB lineage: Bacteria > Pseudomonadota > Gammaproteobacteria > Pseudomonadales > Cellvibrionaceae > Cellvibrio. The sequence continues at coordinate 1,806 of CAZZEV010000251.1, forward strand.
ACAAATTGTATTGACTGACGGAGCCATTCTCAACGGCGATAAAAAAGCCGCTTTGATTAATTACATTTCCGAAACGGTAAAACGCGTGGACAATAAGCGCGTTCATATCGCCACATCAACTAACTACCCCGGCGATAAAACCGATGCTCACCCCACAAAAGAGCAACACGCTGCTATGTCGAAAGATTTGATACCGCAAATTAAGAAAGTGATGAAGTGGTAAAAATTAATGCAAAAAAATGGGCGCTCAATGAGCGCCCATTAAAATACTGCCAATACGTACTCAAGATGGTAACACTGGAAAACTCATGTCAAAACCTTAAGTACTTTCTGAAAAACACAAAACCTACAAAAGGTCTTTGCTCTTAAAATACCAATAAGGCAACAAGCCAGAGAGCAACATAATTAAAAGCGCAAACACCCAGCCGTGCGCCCACTCTACGTTAGGCATAATGTGGAAATTCATACCATAGAAGCTCGCCACCACCGTAGGCGGCAGAAAAATCACTGCCGCTACCGAAAAGGTTTTAATAATTTGGTTCTGTTCGATATTAATAAAACCTTGCGTCGAGTCCATCAAGAAGTTGATCTTGTCGAACAAAAACGCGGTATGCGCCATAAGCGTATCCACATCGCGTTTAATCTCGCGAGCGGTTTCGTTCAGGTCATTGTTATCGCGAATATAGCGCTGCAAGAAGGAAATGGAGCGCTGGGTATCCATCAAACATAGGCGGATTTTTCCATTGCTATCCTCCAACTTGGCAAGCTTATCAATCGCATCTTCCAACTCAGAATCTTCATCTTCCAATACCAAGTGGCTCACTTCTTCCAGCTTGCGATGGATATCTTCCAAAGCATCCGCCAAGTTTTCCACCTTTTGTTCAAACATGGTGATGATTAAATCTTGGGGGGAATTGATAGGCACCTGACCGCGACGCGCGCGCATACGCAGTAAACGGAAATCAGCCAAATCTCCTTCACGCACAGTAATCAAACGCTTATCTTGCAAGAGGAAAGCGACGGTCACTGTATTGTGACGACCATTGTCACCAGGGGATAAAAACAGGGAGTGAACGTGTACACCTTCGTTGTCTTGAAAATAGCGTGCAGAGAATTCAATTTCCTCTACATCGTCAGACTCAGGGAGCTCAGCGCGCAAAAAAGTGTTTAACTCATCGCGCTCTTCGTCTGTTGGCTCGTGAGCATCAATCCAGACCGCATGAGCCATAGAAGCTTTCAGCTCTTCAGTATTGAGCGCTTCTTCACGCAGTAGCTGGCCTTGAATTTTAAACATTCTTAACATCAGTGTTCTCCTCAAGGTCGCGCTGAAGGGTTAAGGTTGCGCCAATGTATCAGGATTGCGCTAACGGATATGGCGCGCCTTATACCACATTCTAGTCAGGCATTTGAGATTTTTTTGGTCAAATGGTTAATTTACGAAATTCTCACAAAAATCAATCGTGTAGAACCCCAACTCCGATCATTTTTTCAGCAGCCACCCTTAACTACAGCTCGCCACAACACTATCGACAGATTAGTATGACCGCCATTACAACAGAAATTTGTCTATGCCGTATTTCTACCTATTTTGCAGCGCACTTATAGCCGCAACCCTATTCCCACTCTCATCAGAAGCGCTACTGAGTACGCTGCTCTATCAAAATTTCTCACCTTTATTACTCTGGTTAGTTGCCACCACAGGCAACACCCTCGGCTCGTGTATCAACTGGTATTTAGGCAAATGGTGTTTACACCTGCAAGATAAGAAATGGTTTCCCATTAGTACCGAGCAGTTAAACCGCGCACAAACACGGTTTCAAAAATACGGGCGAGCATCTCTACTGTTTGCATGGGTACCTATTATTGGTGACCCACTCACATTATTGGCTGGAGTAATGCGTGTACCATTTTGGAGGTTTTTGGTCTTAGTGGCGATAGGTAAAGCATTGCGATATGGCGTGGTCATTTGGGTGGCGCTTAGGTTTATACAAACAACATAAGCGCACAAACGAACAGCAACCAACAGAAAATTCACGCCTGAGAGCGTCTATTGGGCAGTCACAAAACCCCGCCGCGCAGCCGAACCGCAGGGCGGAGAGCTAACATGTTTTAGGCCTTAGAAATCTAATTCGAAGTGCCATTTGGCACCCGCACGCTTGGCATTGTTAAAAACGTCTAAATACTCGTTTAAGTCGTCACAAATCTCAGGAGAAGCAAACGCAGGCTTTTCAAGCTGTAGCTTTGTTAGTAAAGAAGCAACCCATTCAATACCCTCATCTGCAGAAAACCATGCCTCATCTTGCTCAGGCATTTCAATGTCATCAAGTTCCTCGATAAAATCGGAAACATCTTGACTGTGAAAATCCTCAATGGTTTTCAATTGATGTAACTTGCAAAAAGATTCCAAATCATCAAAAGCGTGTGCGATTGCTTTGCCATTCACAAACAGATCGAAATCCACATCCTCCTTATCCAAAACAATAAAGTAGGCGACACTCATAACTCATACTCCTTTTTAGTGAAAGCTTAAGTACAGATGGGGCTTGAGCATGACACAGAATCAATAAAATTTATTGAATGACAGTCAACTCTACTGACTTAATTAGCATGATTAACTTCGAATTGAACAATACCAACATTTTTCAAAATGCAATATTAAGTAGATCATGAAGCAAAAACACAGGCATAAAAAAACCCGCAATTATGCGGGTTTTTTTATGATACCGGATGGTATCGGACTTGCATTTGGTACCGAGGCCGGACTCGTATTTTAATGGTAAATAATTGATTTAAATTACATTTAAAATCACAAAAAAATTAGATACCAACACCGATACCATCATTTTGTCATGCTACCCCCTAAAAAGGGTTTAAATTTCCCGCGCGCATTTGTCTTGAAAAACCCTTTT
>CAZZEV010000252.1:0-255 GCA_964653305.1 uncultured Cellvibrionaceae bacterium
TGCTTGCAGTGGGCACAAGAATAAGAAAAGCCCTGTCTCTCAAAAGATAGGGCTTTTTGTTATTTGGTTTATTTAAAACCCACGATGTCGTTACTCAAAAGCTGTTTTTAAGCTCAAGAAAGCTTTTGAGTAATTAGTACCCGTGTCTGATCTTGTTGTTTTTTAGAATTTTATTCCCCGGAGATTATTGTGAAATTTGTTGATGAAGCCCCAATTCACGTTGAAGCTGGCAATGGCGGTAACGGCATGATGAGC
>CAZZEV010000252.1:265-4704 GCA_964653305.1 uncultured Cellvibrionaceae bacterium
ATCTCTAAAGGCGTCCCAGATGGCGGCGACGGTGGCGACGGCGGTTGCGTTTACCTAGTTGCTGACGAAAACTTAAATACACTGATTGATTATCGCTTTCAGCCAAAATATCGCGCTGAAAATGGTGAGAAGGGTGCAAGTAAAGACCGCACTGGTGCAAAAGGCGATGATCTCTGCTTGCCAGTTCCAGTAGGCACCACCGTAATTGATACGGATACCGAAGAGGTATTCGGTGACCTCACCGAGCACGGCCAAAAATTAAAAGTTGCGCAAGGCGGTTTCCACGGCTTGGGCAATACCCGTTTTAAATCCAGTACCAACCGCACGCCACGTAAAACCTCTCCTGGTAGTGAAGGTGAATCGCGCAATCTTAAGCTTGAGCTTAAGGTTTTGGCGGACGTAGGTATGCTCGGTTTGCCGAATGCCGGTAAATCCAGCTTTATCCGTGCGGTAAGTTCGGCTAAACCAAAAGTGGCGGATTACCCGTTCACTACGCTTATCCCCAATCTCGGTGTAGTAAAAGTTCAGCAATACCGCAGCTTTGTAATAGCCGATATTCCCGGTTTGATTGAAGGTGCCTCTGAAGGTGCTGGTTTGGGTGTGCGTTTCCTTAAGCATTTAACCCGCTGCCGTTTGTTGTTACACGCGGTAGATATGCTTCCGCCAGATGGTTCTAACCCTGCCGAAAATGTACGTGTTATCGCCAACGAATTGAAAAAGTTCAGCCCGACTTTGGCAACCCGCGATCGTTGGTTGCTCCTGAATAAGGTTGATTTGCTTGATGAGGAAGAAGCAGAGGTACGTTGCCAGGCGGTGATAGATGAGCTGCAATGGGAAGGCCCTGTATTCCGTATTTCAGCTTTGCACCGAGAGGGCACGGCGGAGCTTTCGGGTCGTATTATGGATCACCTTGAAGCGATCTGGGCAGAGGAGAAAGAAAACCCTGAAGCGCGTGAGCGTGAGGCAGACTTGCAAAATCAAATGGCAGCAGAAGCGCGCGAGCGTATCGAAGAGTTGCGTTTGGCCATGCGTGAAGCGCGCTTGGCGGCAGGCGAAGACGATGATTACAACGATGATGATTACGACGTTGAGGTGGAATACGTGCGTTATTAATTTTATTGCGATCACTGTTGTAAATAAAAAGGCCATCATGCGAATGATGGCCTTTTGTTTATCGTCTTTTTAAACAGCATCTGCCTATTTTCTTTCTGTCACTTAATTGCATTGATATGTAATAATTCGGTTCATTTACAACGATCATAGCGCGCTATATAGCAGTTCGAGTAATAACACATATGAGCAAAAGAGAATTAATACCCCAAACTAAACGTTGGGTGGTAAAAATTGGCAGTGCCTTGTTAACGAACGATGGGCGTGGGCTTGACGCTCAAGCCATTGCCGGTTGGGTAGCGCAAATGGCTAAGTTGCGTTTGCAGGGCATCGAGTTGGTGTTGGTGTCCTCCGGTGCAGTGGCGGCGGGTATGCGTCGCTTGGGTTGGAGTTCTCGCCCAACTGAAACGCATCAATTACAAGCTGCTGCTGCGGTTGGGCAAATGAGTTTGATTCAAACTTATGAAGTTGAATTTCAGCGCTATGGTTTACTTACTGCACAAGTATTGTTGGATCACGATGATCTTTCATCTCGCCAACGTTATTTAAATGCGCGTTCTACATTAAAAGCGCTGGTGGATTTGAAAGTGGTGCCGGTGATTAACGAGAACGATACAGTCGTTACGGACGAAATTCGTTTTGGAGATAACGATACCTTGGGTGCGCTTGTAGCCAATTTAATTGATGCCGATTTGTTAGTGATTCTCACCGATCAAAAAGGCATGTACGACAGCGATCCGCGATCAAATCCCGATGCAAAACTTCTCAGCGAAATTGCCGCCGATGACCCTCGCCTTGAGCAAATGGCTGGTGGTACCGGCGGCGCACTTGGTCGCGGAGGCATGATTACCAAAGTGCGCGCAGCGCGTGTTGCTGCACGCTCTGGTGCAGACACTGTGATTGTTGGTGGCCGCATTGAAGATGCTTTATTAAAAATTGCTGCTGGTGAAAATATTGGTACTTTCTTGTGGGCAGAGCAACAGCCACAAGCAGCGCGTAAACGTTGGCTATCGGGCCAATTGCAAACGCGCGGTACTTTAATTTTAGATGAGGGTGCAGTGCGTGTAGTGCGTGAACTCGGCAAAAGTTTATTGCCCGTAGGGGTAAAAGAAGTGCGCGGCGATTTTACTCGCGGCGATATGGTTATTTGCGCGGATGCCGAAGGCCGTGAAATTGCGCGCGGTCTAGTTAATTATCACGCGGACGAAGCGCGAAAAATTATCGGCAAACCCAGTAGTCAAATTCTAGCCATATTGGGTTATCAGGATGATAGTGAATTAATTCATCGCGATAATCTTGTTTTGAGTTAACTTTTAGTTAACTCAGGCGTGCTTAGGGAATAACAATAAATAATTTGAGGATGAATCATGGAAAACGAATCTCTAGATATAACCCAAGAAAATTGGGTGCCTGTCGATAAAGCTTACCTAGGTGTGCTGCGTGTTGGTTTTAGTGTGGCGCACTTGATTGGTTTAGCTACTGCATCTGTATTTGCATGGTTGTTGCCAGACCCAGCAAACTATTTTTGTTTTGCCATTATTGCAGTGCTCATATGTAGCTTTTTGTGGTTGTTTTTTATTTGGGCACCCAAGAGTTGTGCTCGCACGCGTTATCTTTTGCGTGAGCAAGATATCAATCTTCAAAAAGGATTTATGTTTTGGAAAATGGTGTCGGTCGCACATAACCGTATTCAGCATTTAGAGGTTCGCCAAGGGCCTGTAGAGCGGCATTATGGGTTGGCCAGTTTAATTATTTATACTGCGGGTACCTTGGGTTCTGATTTAAAAATTCCCGGTTTAACTTTGGCGCAAGCGCAGCAATTGAAATCGCAATTGCTTAATAGCATTAATGCTGAAATTCTTGATGCGAATGAGCCGCTTTAATATGAACAGCTCTCATATTAATGAATTAAAAACTAGTCCTGTCGATACGGCCCCTACTGATACAAATTCCATAGATACAAGCCCTGCCGAATGGCAGCGTGTTTCTCCTATAGCGGTAATTTATTTTCTCTTAACCAATATTAAACATGCCTTGAATCTATGGCCTGCATTGGTTGGCATGCTTGCCAATCAGCATGCACGAGCGTGGTTATTTGCCTTTGGTGTGCCGGTATTAGTTTTGGTCGTTTTAGGCTTTGCTTTTTTAAGCTATTGGTTTTTCCGCTATCAATTTGATGCAGAGAAAATTCAAATTCGCAGCGGGATTTTTAATAAAAAACGTTTAACGCTAAACTTTGAGCGCGTGCAAGAAGCGAATCTTGAGCAGGCAATTTACTTTCGTCCCTTTGGGTTGTGGACATTACGGCTTGAAAGTGCTGGTAGTAGTAAAGAAGAAATCGCCTTACCGGGTATTAGCGAAGCGCTTTCGCTCGAAATAAAACAGCGGGTTTTATCCAGTAAAGAAGTTGTTTCTGAGCCTTCTGCAGGAGAAGTGAAAAATCTAGTAGATTTCTCTCTCAAATTAAACCTGTTGGATTTGATTCGCTACGGATTAATGCACAACACCATGATCTATTTGGTCGCCATTATTGCGCCGCTCTTGGGTCAAAACGACGCCTTGTGGCGCAGTATGGCAAATGTTGTAGAGCGCTTGGGGATTACCCAGTGGCTGTTTGATTATTTGGCCGTGCACAATGCCATTATTGGTGTGTTTGTGGTTGCTACTTTATTGGTGGTGTTTTTCATTGCTATTTATAGTTTATCTATAGTCTTAGCAGTAATTAAATATTGGAATTACAGTTTGGTTGCACAGGGTGAGCGCTTGCAATACGAGGCTGATCTGTTTAATCGCGTTGCCTGTGGTTTTCGTAAACACAAATTGCAAACCATCATTATTAAACAAAGCTTATTGGCGCGATTATTAAATCGTTATTCGTTGGAGATTCGCCAAACCAATGAGCGGGTAACAGCAGGTGCTCCGGTGCAAGGGTTTATTATTCCTGTGCTCACGGTAGATCAGCTCAATGAAGTCTTGAGCTTGTTAAATGTTGATGAGCCGCACTGGAAACGCACACGCGCCATTCAAATTCTGTGGCACTCCTTGCTCTGGGGTGGCTTGCTGACGGTGGCGCTTGCAGTGTTTGCCCAATTGTCAGCAGTGATTTCATTATTATGGGTTCTATTGCCCATTCCTCTCATCGCATTAATCTCTGGGAAGGTGTGGTATTCAAAACGTTTTTCGCTTTCGGAAAATGGTTTTGCAATAAGACGAGGATTGCTGGGTTACAGCATCGCTTATATTCCACAAATTAAAGTACAAAAATTAGAGCTTGCCCAAGGGCCGCTTAGCCGCTTTCATACTTGCGGTACTATGACTGTTTGGAGTGG
>CAZZEV010000253.1:0-4700 GCA_964653305.1 uncultured Cellvibrionaceae bacterium
GCGAATAAATTGCCACAACGAAAAGCCATACTGAACAGATTTAAAGGTTTTTATGCCAATAGCGGTAAAGGCGAATTTTTTAAGGATGTGCAGTGTTGTTTGTTGAGTGAGAAAGCGCATGATGGTGCTGCGTGGAAAATGATTATGAGCTTGCTCGCCGCTAAATTTATGAACGAGCAAACGGCGATTTAATTGCAATCTTAGCCGCAGGTCTAAACGCAGTTCGTCTAGGCTTGGTGGTGACTTTTCCTGAGTGACTAATTCAATAAGATCCTTCATAAAGCTCTCTTAATAAGGGCTATATCTGCGGCAATTTCTGCGCGCGTGCCTGCAAAACTGTTGCTACCTTGCTCTGCGAGTACAGAGAGTTTAAAGCCTGCCCATAGTATCGCTAGGCAATAACAAAAAATTAATGCGATAAAGACGGGGATGCGAAATTGAGTGTCCCAGCTGAGCGTTAAAACAAACGCACCGACAAAAAATAGTAGACATAAAAAACACGCAAAGCCCATTAAGGTAAACATTACCATCTTGGCTAAACGCTGTTTTTCTTCTTCCCACTCTAACTGAGCTAATTGTGCATGTAGCATTGTCTGCGCCAAGAGTGCACTGCTGGCAGAGCGTATTACAGATAAAACCTGAAGTGGGTTTATGGAGCTAGCATCCTTGCTAGCATTCATGTCGGTTACAATATCCATAATTAGCTTCCACATAGTCTTAGCCGCGGCGCGATGCTAAAAAGCCAACTAGCAAGCCAAGCGCGGCGCCTGCACCAATTGCAATCCATGGTTGCTCATGTACATAGTTATTGGTAATGACCGCGCTTTTACGCGCTTTGCTACCAATGCTCTCGCCAATGTCATCAAATGAATGTTTGATTAAATCAATGCGGTCATTCAATTTACTTTTTGCTTGTACTAAATCTTCGCCAGTCATAGAAGTTGCCTCAGTAATTAATTGTTCAATATCCGCCAGGAAATTTTTAAATTCCGATGAAATAGCGGTGGCTTTGTTGTGTGCAGATGCGCTCAAGCCATTGGCTTGGCCATCAAGTGTTGAGATTTTGGTGTTTTGCATAATCAATTCCTGTCTGTAGTAAATATCACATCGGTTTAGTAGATAGAGATCCTCTGATTACCGATCTGGATGTGAAGAATGCTCTTTCTCTTGAGCAAGTTCTGTACGGCATCACACACAGTAATCAAAAGAAAAGGCGGATATATAAGACGGTATTCATTAATGAGACAGCAGAAATAATTAAATAGTGTGTGGGTACGCTGCCGCACAGAAGCTTTCGCGTTAACTCTCCAGAATAACTACGGTAAACACGGTTAGGGATTTCTGAAAAGCATTAAATCGTGCAGTGGTTTTTCAACAGTACTTAACAAAAAGCAATGACAAGAGGAACGCAATCATGATTCGGAATTCAAAAAAACTAAATGCCGCAGCAACATGTAGATTTTCCACGGTGTGCTCATCAACGGTTGTTGCATTTGCCTGCCTGTTCTTAGCAGCATGTGCATCTACACCACCGCCCACACAACAAATTACGGCTGCTGAAGTTGCCATTAGCCATGCCGAACAAGCGCGAGTAGCTGATTATGCATCGCCTGAATTAGCGGCTGCGCGTGACAAATTGACTGCTGCTCGTGCTGCAGTAGTTAAAGAAGATATGAAAACCGCACAACGTTTAGCGGAGCAAGCAACCTTAGAAGCTGATTTGGCAACCGCCAAACTCAATGCTGCAAAAGCAAAAACAGTGAATGACGAAATGCTGAAAAGTACATCGGTTATTAAGCAAGAAATGCAACGCAATCCAGGAGTTCAATAATGAATACTATAAATAAAACGACCCAAAAGTTCGCCATGCTTGCGCTGAGTGCATTGCTACTGAGTGCTTGTTCAAGCACACCCAAAACTCCGTCAGAAGTCACCGATGTACGCAATAAATTAATGCGTTTACAAGCTGACCCACAATTGGCAAGCCGCGCTCCTGTTGCGATTAAAGACGCTGAAGCCGCTGTGCGAGAAGCTGAGACTGTTCCAAAAGATAAAACTTTGGCACATCACTTAGTGTGGGTTGCCGATCACAAAATTGATATTGCCGCTGCAAGGGCACAAACACGTTTGTTAGAAGATGAACGCAAAGGTTTAAGTGAGGCACGTGAAACAGCACGTTTAGATTCGCGCACACTGGAAGCCGATATTGCCCGTGGTGATGCCAATGCCGCTCGCGGTGAAGCCGACCGCGCAAAACTAGATGCTGATTTGGCACGCCAACAAGCGGATGATTTAGCGCGTCAAATTGCTGAGCTCAATGCAAAAGCAACTGATCGTGGTTTGGTGGTTACTTTAGGTGGTTTGTTATTTGAAACCGGCAAATCTGAGTTGAAAGGTGGTGCTGCGAGCAATCTCAGCAAGCTCTCGGCATTTTTAAATAAATACCCAGATCGCACTATCGTTATTGAAGGTCACACCGATAGTGTTGGCAGCGATGATTACAATGTGAATTTATCGCAGCGTCGCGCTAATTCCGTTCAACAATTTTTATTGGCACAAGGCATTGCTTCAAATCGTTTGAGTTCATCGGGTAAGGGGGAAAACTTTCCGGTGGCTAGTAATGATTCCAGTTCTGGCCGTCAAATGAATCGTCGTGTTGAAGTGATTATTGCCAATCAACTCACTGCTAAATAATTAGCTATCACTAAAGGAGAAGTCTATGAGCTTAGGAACAATTTTATTAGTCGTTTTAATTTTGATGCTAATCGGTGCCATTCCCAGTTGGCCCCATAGCCGCTCTTGGGGTTACGGCCCGAGCGGTGGTTTAGGCTTAGTCGTTATTATTTTGATTGTGTTACTGCTACTCGGTCGAATTTAATCCGCGTCCGTTTTAGCTTCTGGTGTAATTAGCTGTTGTTTTGAAATTGTTAAATGTCTGTGGTGCTCAAGAGGAGCTATGTATGAATACTGAAATAAACAATAGCTTCAAAGGTGCGCCACAGAGATTATCAGGCTCAGAAGCTTCAATTGCACTTGCGTGTCCATATTTTATTAATCCATCCATAGAGAACATTATTATGAAAGCACTTCTTAAAAATATCCCGATTTTTCTAGTAACCCTAAGTCTGATTTTTTTGGTGGCTTGCGCCTCTGGCCCCAAAAAAGAGGGCGCAGGTGAATATGTTGATGACACCGTAATCACCACTCGCGTTAAAGCAGAAATTCTGAAAGAAGATACGCTCAAGGTCGCAGAAATTAACGTAGAAACCTTTAAAGGCGTAGTGCAGTTGAGCGGTTTTGTTAACTCTGTTGCTGACCAACAAACCGCAGTAAGAGTTGCACGCGGTGTTCCGGGTGTAACCTCGGTTAAAAACGATATGCGATCAAAGTAATTTACGCATAACGCGCTCAACAGAAACCTATGTTCGGCGGCCCTATATAAGCCCTTGAATGTAGGTTTTTTTTGCAACAAAAAATCATTGTGATGTTTAGTGTGTGGAGGTCAGCATGAGATTTTATAAGATATCAAGCGTTGCGGTAGGTGTTCTCTGCGTGCTGTTGGTTTCGTTTTATGTTTATGGGCTTTATACCGATTGCCCAAATACCGCCATCTATGAATATTGCAAAAAATAGCTAAGTAATAATGATGGTTCTGTTCTGTACGATTTATTAGGAGGATTTATGCTTAAGTTGATTGCAATTGTGTTTTTCATAGTTGCCGCAGTGGATGTGTATTTTAACGCCTCGCCCATAAATGCTTTGTGTGTTTTTGCTGCAATAGGTTTCTTCTATCTAGTAATAAATTTGTTAATGAAAGAACTGGCTGCGCAGGATGACTAAGTTGGTTTCATAGAGTCTTGCTATAGATAGACTCTTGTTATACTTTGTTACTTATCAGATAAACGGTAAATGGCTAAGGTGTATGCAGCGAAAAATAAGCATGTTTCATGGTTATACATTTGTGTTTAATCATGACGGAAAGCAAATTGAAGCTTGGTTTAGTGCGCTAAGTGGCTTGGAAAAAATCACTGTTGATGGTGTGCTGGTTTCAAAACGGCGTAGCCTTTCAGTTAACTCCAAAAATGAGTTTGTTATAGGTAGTGATAAATATGCTACCAATCTATGGGCTGTAAATGTACTTACTGGCCCATTCATTTGTACCTTAACTAAAAATAGTAAAGCCGTTAAACGCCAAAAATTGTTGTATTCTGCGTCAAACAGCAAGTTGCCGTTATTTTTAATAATTCTATTCGGGTTTATTGGTGGCTTTAATAGCTTGCAGCCTGTTATTCAAGAAGAAGTTATCTCTAACGCCTAGTCTAGTTCAATCCCATCCAATTTAATTCTCCCATCTGTGTGTTGCCGTACCGAACACGACTGCAGATCGCGCTACTCTGTTTTATCGTTTATATAAACAGGAGCAGCACCATGTTAGAAACCATTGCCATTATTTTTATAATCCTCTGGGTTTTAGGGCTTGTTACATCAGTAGCGGTTGGCGGCTTTATCCATATTCTTTTAGTGGTGGCCGTTATTATGTTGCTCGTGCGAGTCATCAACGGTAGAAAACCTTAATCGCAACTCGACAAATCACGTTTGGTGCGCAATAACAATCAATTTATTTAAGGTAGGGATTTATTATGGGTTTACAACGCGTATTTGGGATTTTGTTTTTAGTGGTAGGTGCCCTTGGTCTTGCC
>CAZZEV010000254.1:0-4697 GCA_964653305.1 uncultured Cellvibrionaceae bacterium
AAGCCATTTGGGAGCAAGTGACGGAAGAAAACTTATTTGAGTTGACCGATTTTGCTGGTTATAAAGCAGAGTTCTTACGCTTGTTCGGCTTTGGTATTAACGGTGTTGATTATGATGCTGAAACCACACCGCTGGTGGAAACAAATTTTTAAAATAAACGTTAAGTTTTGAATTAAAAATAGATTTGTTGAAGCCCCTTTTACAGGGGCTTTTTTATTTGTGTGTGTAAATATCTTAAGGAGAAAAAATGCGTAAACGAATTGCAATCGATATGGACGAAACCATCTGCGACACTATGGCGCGCCATTTGGATTGGTACAATCAGGAATTTAATCAGGCTTTAACTAAAGCTGATTTAATGGGCACCAAAATTTACCACAAGGTTCCCGCTGAGCATGTCGCTCGCGTGCGCTCTTATCCTGACAATCCAGATTTCTTTGTGGATATTCCACCTTACGAAAATGCGGTTCAGGTGATTCAAGAACTGTGTCAGCATTACGATATTTTTATCGCAACGGCGGCTATGGAGCACCCCACATCCTTTGCACCAAAATATGAATGGCTAGTGAAATACTTACCCTTTCTATCGCCCATGAATTTTATTTTTTGCGGCAATAAAGGCGCAGTTCACGCCGATTATTTAATTGACGATAGCCCGCGCCATTTCGAAAGTTTTGTGGGGCAGGGCGTGTTATTCACTGCACCGCATAATGTGAATGAGGTTGCAGATGTGCGGGTGAGTAATTGGTTGGACGTGCGGGAGATGTTTTTAAGTAAAGCTAGCTAGCAGTGTGTTGATACGTTCATTTATTTTTCGTCATCCTCGCGCAGCGGGGATCCAGCTCTTGATTGTGGTCTGTAACGGCTGGATCCCCGCTACGCGAGGACGACGATTCCCTTATCAAATGAGTATCACTCAATACGCGAGCTTTAATTACAAGCTCTTAAAAAACCTATCCAAACGCGGCAAATAAAAATTGTCGTAATTTAACGACATCACCACTGCGCGCGATCTACCCACAAACTCATTGCGCGGTACAAAACCTATCACGCGTGAGTCGGCGCTTTTATCGCGGTTATCGCCTAGCATTAAATAATGATCTGCCGGTACAACCACGGTGGGGAAGTTTGCAAAGGCGTGATTATTGGTACTGCTAATACGCACAATGTGCGGCGTATTAAAGAGATGTTCAACTTGGTCGATGCCGCCTTCGGTTTTGTCGTAATCAATTACCGTATCATTAATCAGCAGTTGATTATTAATCATTGCAACTCTATCGCCGGGTACGCCTATAACTCGTTTCACTAAACGCTTATCTGAAACTTTGGAATCGAAAACAGCAATATCGCCGCGCTCTGGGTCACCGAGTTTTCGCAGTGAAATATGGGTAAAGGGAATGCGAATGTCGTAAGCCATTTTATTCACAGCAATACGGTCGCCCTCAATAATCGTGGGGTTCATGGAGCCTGTAGGCACAGTATTCCAATCGGCGCAGGCGCTTCTAAATATAAACATCAGGCCTAAAAAGATCACAAAGGATTTGTTCTCGCGCCAAGCATTTTTCCAAAAAATTTTCATAGCATTCCTCCGTAGAAGCATTTTCAACGTAACTGTAGGTTCTGTGGAAAGACCTGCTCTTGGCTTGAAAGTTCACTTTCGTGAGTGACCGGAGCTGCAGGCGAGAGCGATGATATTCTCGCCTGTTTCTGTGCATTACTTTTTCTTACGTGCTACGCCAATAAAAAAACGTTTCCACTCTTTGGCATTTTCATCGTATTGGAGAAATTCTTTGGTCACTGAGCCATCAGCTTGTTTTGAATATATGCCTTTTATCTTAGAGGCTGGCTGGCCATTGTTGGGGTACATATGTCCTTCTAGAACAAAATCACCTTTTTGAGTTAGCCCGCCTGAATAATCAATGTGAAAACGTGGGCTCATCCATACTTGACGCCATTTACCTGTTGCTGGGTCAACAAAATTCATACCCGTGCCTGTTTCGCCTGTTACCGTTGACCAATCTTCAAGCACCAGACAGCCCTGTTCCTTTTGCGAGTAAGTTTGATCGGCAATTTTATGGCCATCCATTGTGAAAAATTCCCAGCGTCCAACGAGGAAGTCTAAATCGCGGTAGGGCTGACGATTCTCCCCACAAACAGGTCCCGCTGGTTCGCTGGTGTTTTTTGCGGAGACAGTTTTTTGTGAGGATTCTGCTGCAAGTGAGGCGCTGGCCACTATTGTTAGGCTAAGCGTAAGACTGGCGGCGGCCAAAACGGATTTTAAAATGAGGCTCATGGAGAGTTCCTTGGTTGATTCAATAGGGTGAAGGATCAAATAGTTAGATGAGGTCGATCTGCTGCTGGATGCAAGCCAGAAAATTATTTTTGACTTACTTCTCTTAAACAGCTTTAGCGCTTCTGATTTAGGAAACATATTCCTGAGGCTGTTAACCTATAGTTTGGTAAAATTGTATTTTTGCGATAAAGCGATTTCCGAGTGGAAAAGAAACCTATGCGAGTTGCGTTGAATATGTTTGGTCATCTGGTTGGTCTATTAACTACCTTATTGTTCGTAGTATTTACTGTCATTGTGTTTATTCCGCTTATGCCACTGGCACTTTTGAAGTGGTTGGTGCCTTTTACGCCTTGGCAAGTGATATGTAACCGCTGGTTGGATTGGCTGGCGAGTCATTGGATGGACGCCAATGCGCGTCATCAAAGCCTGTTGTTGCCCACGCAATTACAGGTGAGCGGCATGGAGGAATTAAGTGTGAATGAGTGGTACATGCTGATCGCCAATCACCAATCCTGGGTGGATATTCTGGTGCTGCTGCGGGTGTTTAATCGTCGTATCCCCTATTTAAAGTTCTTTTTAAAGCAATCCTTAATTTGGGTGCCGCTCTTAGGTTTAGCGTGGTGGGCGCTCGAATTCCCCTTTATGAAGCGCTACAGCAAGGCAGAAATCGCCAAGAATCCAGCGCTTAAAGGTAAGGATATTGAAAAGACGCGCAAGGCCTGTGAGAAGTTTCGTCATAATCCGGTAACGATTATTAACTTTCTTGAGGGTACTCGCTTCACGCCCGCAAAATATGCGCAGCAAAACTCTAGCTACTCACATTTGTTAATGCCCAAAGCAGGTGGCTTGGCGTTTACGCTTTCGGCGATGAATGGCCAGTTGCATAGCTTATTGGATGTCACCCTATACTACCCCGAGGGGCGCCCCAGCTATTGGGATTATGCATGCGGTCAAGTAGGTGCAGTTCAGATCCTCGTTCGTCAACTACCCATCCCACCCGAAATGCTGGGTGATTACGGTGATGATGCGGAGTTTCGTTCCCTGTTTCAGGTCTGGGTGAATCAAATCTGGCAGGAAAAAGACGCGCTTTTGCAGCGGATGCACACAAGCCGTTAAAAAGCCCAGAAACTTTTGCGCGTTCAAGGTATGCTAAAGGTCTGTTGTATTGATAAGACCTTATCTTATTGATAGTGCAATTGTTTTTAAGGAGGCTGTCATGCTGTATTCGCTCAAAGATTTGTTTGCCAAGTTAGGCTTACCCAACTCCGATGAAGAGATTGAGGCGTTTATCGCACGTTATCGCCCGCTGCCACAGGCAGAGCCTCTCGCAAATGCGAGCTTTTGGACGGCAGAGCAAGCGGCTTTTTTGCGCGAGGCGCGCCAGCCGTACTCGGATTGGGAAGAAGTGGTTGATGAGCTAAATTGTTTATTGCGCGATTAAGCGTTCCGATTTTTAGATTTCAATAGCGCGCCTCAACCGGCGCGCTATTTTTTTGTGTCGAATAAAACCGAGTAGGGCAACAAGCACCCGTGTTATCTGAGTGTTAAGAGATACGCATAAACTACTAAATAGGCTAGAATGCCGCCCAATTGCAGCAGCCACCCTCTGAATTAATCATCACGAGTGGGGCCGCGTGCCGCCTTTAAACCTCCATAAAGTATTTATTGCCTGTGACTGACTTAAGCCATATCCGTAACTTCTCCATCATCGCCCACATTGACCACGGTAAATCCACCATCGCCGACCGCTTTATTCAGATGTGCGGCGGCCTGAGTGATCGTGAAATGGAGGCGCAAGTACTTGATTCTATGGACTTAGAGCGGGAGCGCGGCATTACCATTAAGGCGCACAGCGTAACCCTCTATTACAAGGCACGCGATGGCAAAACCTATCAGCTCAACTTCATTGATACCCCAGGTCACGTGGATTTCACCTATGAAGTATCGCGCTCGCTCGCGGCTTGTGAAGGTGCGCTGTTGGTGGTGGATGCTGGGCAGGGCGTAGAAGCTCAGTCGGTAGCCAACTGCTATACCGCCATTGAGCAAGGCTTAGAAGTTATTCCTGTACTCAATAAAATGGATTTGCCTCAGGCAGAACCAGACCGTGTTGCGCAAGAAATTGAAGATATTATCGGCATTGATGCTACCGAAGCCGTGCGCTGTTCTGCCAAATCTGGCTTGGGGATGGAAGATGTGCTGGAAGAGTTGGTGCGCCTAGTTCCGCCGCCAGTAGGTGATGTAGATGCACCTTTGCAAGCCTTGATTATCGATTCATGGTTCGATAACTATCTCGGCGTAGTTTCGTTGGTGCGTGTAAAGCAGGGCACTCTGAAGCTTAAAGATAAGATCATCGCCAAAACCATTGGTAAGCCGCAAATTGTCGATGGTGTGGGTGTATTCAGCC
>CAZZEV010000255.1:0-4696 GCA_964653305.1 uncultured Cellvibrionaceae bacterium
CGCCCCGCAAATCTGCAATCTCGCGTTTGGCTGCGCTCACCTCATTGAGGATGTTTGTCGCCTTATTCAGCAATAAGTTCCCTGCTTGGGTTAAAACAACTTGCCTGCCCACTCGATCGAAAAGTTTTGCCTTTATCTGTTCTTCTAATAGGGCGATACGTTTACTGATTGCTGGTTGCGTTAGGTGCAACCTCTCTCCGGCTCCCGAGAATGAGCCACTTTCTGCAATCGCAACAAACGCTTGTAAGTGTTGGGTGTCCATTTTCTATTGCCGTTCATGATGAGCTTGTCGAACCAAACTATGCCCCTCGACGGGCTCAGGGTGAGCGGACTCGCGGTGAGATGTATTATTTTTATACTATTCCTAAATGGAATGCAATGCATAAAAAAGATAATTTTTTTTTATGGGTTTGTCGGCCATACACTTGCTTTACTTTAAAAAAGCCATTAACTCTGTAGGAGTCGCTTTATGACTATCAAAAAAACCTTGTACGACAAATTGTGGGATGCCCATTTAGTTAGAGAAAGCGATGATGGCTCTGCATTGATTTATATCGATCGCCACATCATTCACGAAGTGACCTCGCCGCAAGCCTTTGACGGCCTGCGTTTGGCTGGCCGTAAGCCTTGGCGTGTGGATTCGATTTTGGCAACGCCGGATCACAACGTTCCGACAACCCAAAAAGAGCGCGCCCACGGTATCAGCGGTATTGAAGACCCGGTGTCATTGATTCAGGTGCAAACCTTGGATGACAACTGCGATGAATTCGGTATCGTCGAGTACAAAATTAACGATGCCCGTCAGGGAATCGTGCATGTGATCGGGCCAGAAACTGGCGCTTGTTTGCCGGGCATGACGGTAGTTTGCGGCGATTCGCACACCGCCACTAACGGCGCCTTGGGTGCCTTGGCACATGGCATTGGTACCAGCGAAGTTGAGCATGTGATGGCAACACAGTGCTTGGTGGCAAAAAAAATGAAGAACATGTTGATCAAAGTGGAAGGCACTTTGGGCGCAGGGGTCACCGCAAAAGACGTTGTTTTGGCAATAATCGCTAAAATCGGAACCGCTGGCGGTACGGGTTACGCGATGGAATTTGGTGGCCAAGTGTTCCGTGACATGAGCATGGAAGGGCGCTTGACGGTGTGCAATATGGCTATTGAAGCCGGTGCGCGCGCGGGCATGGTTGCGGTAGACCAAACCACTATTGATTACGTTAAAGGCAGAACTTACGCGCCAAAGGGTGATATGTGGGAAAAAGCGGTTGCCAGTTGGCGCGATTTGGTCAGCGACGAAGGCGCACATTTTGATGCTGTTATCGAAATGGATGGTGCAGCCATTAAGCCGCAGGTGAGTTGGGGCACTTCACCAGAAATGGTTGTTGCAATTGACGATAAAGTGCCTGATCCCGCGAATGAAGCAGATCCCGTCAAACGTGAAGGCATTGTTCGGGCTCTGCAGTACATGGGTTTGCAAGCTAACCAGCCGATTGAATCAATTTATGTTGATCGCGTCTTTATTGGCTCTTGTACCAACTCGCGCATTGAAGATATTCGCGCAGCGGCAGAGGTTGTGAAGGGTAGAACCAAAGCAGTATCAGTAAAAGAGGCGATTGTGGTTCCAGGTTCTGGTGCCGTTAAAGCGCAGGCGGAAGCCGAAGGTTTAGATAAGATTTTTATCGCAGCGGGTATCGAATGGCGTGAGCCAGGTTGCTCGATGTGTTTGGCGATGAACGCGGATAAGTTGGGTAATGGCGAACACTGTGCGTCAACATCCAACCGTAATTTCGAGGGTCGCCAAGGTTACGGTGGTAGAACCCATTTGGTGAGCCCAGCGATGGCTGCTGCTGCTGCGATTGCTGGTCATTTTGTTGATGTACGCACCTTTAATTAACTCCTAGGAGAGCAAACCATGAAAAGTTTCACCGTATTGCAAGGTTTGGCCGCTCCTATGGATCGTGCCAATGTCGACACCGACATGATTATTCCAAAACAATTTTTGAAATCCATTAAACGTACTGGGTTCGGCAAAAATTTGTTCGATGAATTGCGCTATTTAGATGAGGGTAAGCCCGATCAGAGTTGTGAGGGTCGCCCAATTAATACTGAATTTCCATTAAATTTTCCGCGCTACCAAGGTGCGACTATTTTGCTGTCGCGCGAAAACTTTGGCTGCGGTTCAAGTCGTGAGCATGCACCTTGGGCGTTGGATGATTACGGTTTTCGTTGCGTTATTGCGCCAAGTTTTGCAGATATTTTCTTCAACAATTGTTTTAAAAATGGATTGCTGCCCATTATTTTGAGTGATGATGTTGTTGAAAAGTTATTTCAAGAAATGTACGCCAGCGAAAATTACAAACTAACGATTGATTTGCAATCGCAAGCGGTAAAAACGCCAAGCGGTGAAAGCTTCGCCTTTGAAATCGATAACTTCCGCAAGCACTGTTTGTTGAACGGTTTTGATGATATTGGTTTAACGCTTGAGCATGCCGATGCAATTCGCGCTTATGAAGCAAAAAAGCGTGTTGAAGCACCTTGGTTGTTTGATGTGGTCAAATAAGAATTTATTAATTGGAGAAGTATCGTGGGTAAACATATTTTAATTCTGGAAGGCGATGGTATCGGCCCAGAAATCGTGCGTGAAGCGCGCAAGGTATTAGATGTTGTAAACGAAAAATTCAATTTGAGCTTTACGTTTGAAAATGAATTAATGGGCGGCTGTGCAATTGATGTTCACGGTGTTCCGCTCGCGGATTCAACGCTTGAGCGAGCGCGTCTTGCGGATGCCATTTTGCTTGGTGCGGTAGGTGGTCCTAAGTGGGATAAATTGGATCGCTCCATTCGCCCAGAAAAAGGCCTGTTGAAAATTCGTTCGCAATTAGGTCTGTATGCGAATTTGCGCCCAGCACTTTTGTATCCACAATTGGTTGATGCGTCATCGCTTAAACCAGAAGTGGTTTCCGGTTTGGATATTCTTATCGTGCGTGAATTAGCGGGCGGTATTTATTTTGGTGAGCCACGTGGCATTCGTGTGTTAGAAAACGGCGAGCGTGAAGGCTATAACACTTATAAATACTCTGAGAGCGAAATTATTCGCATCGGTCGCACTGCCTTTGAAATGGCGCGCAAACGTGGCAAGAAAGTGTGCTCAGTTGATAAAGCTAACGTGCTAGAAGCGACTATGTTATGGCGCGAAGTCATGGATACCTTGCACGCAGAATATCCAGATGTTGAGTTGTCGCATATGTATGTGGATAACGCTGCCATGCAATTGGTTCGTGCGCCAAAACAATTCGACGTTTTAGTGACTGGTAACATGTTTGGTGATATTTTGTCCGACGCGGCTGCTATGTTAACTGGCTCAATCGGTATGCTGCCTTCGGCGTCTTTAGATAAAGATGGTCGCGGCATGTATGAGCCTTGTCACGGTTCCGCACCGGATATCGCAGGCCTTGGCATTGCCAATCCACTCGCGACTATTTTGTCCGTCTCCATGATGTTGCGCTATTCACTGGGTTACCCAGATGTGGCAGACGCAATTGAAGTTGCGGTAGGTAAGGTGTTGGATCAAGGCTATCGCACGGCAGATATCTATACAGAAGGCACTAAAAAAGTGTCCACATCGGAAATGGGCGACGCTGTCGTCAAAGCATTGGCTTAATTGAACGTTAAAAAGTTGCGTAATTGAATTTAAAGAGAGAGATGAAATGAAAGTAGGTTTTGTTGGTTGGCGCGGTATGGTGGGTTCCGTCCTGATGGAGCGTATGCAAGCTGAGAATGACTTTGCGAACATTGAACCCGTATTTTTCACTACGTCAAACGTAGGTGGTGCAGCACCCGCTGTAGCAGCAGGTTTGCCTGCATTGAAAGATGCTTTTTCAATTGACGATTTGAAGCAATTGGATGCCATTGTGACTTGCCAGGGTGGTGACTATACCAACGAGATTTTCCCAAAACTTCGCTCATCTGGCTGGAATGGTTATTGGATTGATGCGGCATCAAGCCTGCGTATGGATAAAGACGCGATCATCGTGCTCGATCCAGTAAACCTCGATGTGATCAAAGATGGTATCGCTAAAGGTGTAAAAAACTACATTGGCGGTAATTGCACCGTAAGTTTGATGCTCATGGGCTTAGGCGGCTTGTTCAATGCTGGTTTGGTGGAATGGGTTTCCTCCATGACTTACCAAGCCGCTTCAGGTGCTGGCGCGCAAAATATGCGTGAATTGATTTCACAAATGGGTGCATTGCATGCCTCAGTTGCTGATAAATTGGCTGATCCAAAGTCAGCGATTTTGGAAATTGACCGTATCATCGCCGAAACTATGCGTGGCGATGATTTGCCAAAAGCCAACTTCGGCCATCCTTTGGCTGGAAGCTTGTTGCCGTACATCGATAAGCAATGGGAAACCGGTCAATCCAAAGAAGAATGGAAGGGGCAGGCTGAGACCAACAAGATTCTTGGTCGCGATGGTAACCCGATTCCAGTAGATGGTTTGTGTGTGCGAATTGGCGCCATGCGTTGCCATTCACAGGCGTTGACTATCAAGCTGAATAAAGATGTACCTATCACAGATATTGAAGCTTTAATTGCGAATGCCAATCCATGGGCTAAAGTTGTACCAAATGATCGCGAAAGCAGTATGCGTGATCTGACCCCAACGGCGGTTACTGGTACTTTGAGTATTCCTGTAGG
>CAZZEV010000256.1:0-4631 GCA_964653305.1 uncultured Cellvibrionaceae bacterium
AACATTGAAAATGTGAAGTTTTTACGGGCAATTAATGAAGAATTGTTGAAGAAATGCAAAAGGCCCGACCTAGCGAATGGCTAGATCGGGTCCCTAAGGGCAGGTAGAAAGTCTACTCCGCCAAAACCTCAAGGGTCGCGCTGTAACTACCTGAGCGAATTTTAGCCGGCTTCTGTGCTTTTTCATCTTTATAGCTTGCACCTAACCAATACACACCCATCGCTTTCCACTGAATTTTAACGATTCCATTTTTGTCGGTTTCAAGTTCCATTTCTTCTGCTGCATTGCGGTAACGTGTGCCGCCCGCGATCACGGTTACTTTTGCACCCACCGCAGGTTTGCCATCCATCAAAAATTTAAATTCTGCGGGCTCACTTACTGCTAAATCATTGGGATGCGTGATTGGCACCAACTCTAAACCCACATTGGTGGGCGCAAGCGCTTGCAGTGATGGTTTACCTAAAGTGACAAAGGTTTCAATACGACGTGAACCTTGAGTAACTTGTAGATTTTTCGCATCCTTGGGTACAGCAGTTTCAAAATCAGCGGGGTTGGCTTTTTCGCCGCGCGCAGGCCAAAATGCACGCTTACCTTCTGCATCTTCCCAGCGTGCATTTAAACCGCCAGATGCCAGAAAAATTTTATAGGTGCCCTGCTGCGTTACATTGACATCAAAACTGGTACGCAATTTTCCGGTGAAAATATTTTGCGCTTCTTCCGTTTTACCTTCGGGCGTTAATACCGTAAGACCCTCTGGGCGACCCGCACCGTGATCAATTTGGAAAATATCATTTGAAGATGCCAAATCAAATGTCACCCAACCAGACTCACCAGCCTTAACGGTTTCATAAGGTAAAAGCCATGCGCGATGCGCTTCCGCGGTTGCTGCAACACCCGCAAAACACACCAACATTAATTGTGAAAACATTTTTTTCATTGCGAACTCCTTAAGGATTTAAAACCAAGGTGATAGCACCAACTTCTGTGCCACCGGTTTGTGAATGGGTAGTGGCTTGTTTAACAGGCCACGAAAAAGGAACCTTAACCACTTCGCGACCACCTACTTCGCGCGACATTTCTACCAACAACACATAATCACCTTTCGGCAATTCGGTTAGCGGCGCTTGGCCAAGCGTAAAACTCAAGTGATGAACACCACTTAATTTAGTTGCACCACTTACACCATCAATGGGTAGTTGCAAATCGCGACCATCGCGTCGCCACCATTGGCGCAAATCCTTTAGCCATTTATGGCCTCCGTTATTTTTCATATCGGTGTCATACCAAACCGCGAGTGTTTTGGTAAATTTTTTATCGCGCTCTGCGGCGGATTCCAACCAAATAGCAGTATAAGGCGCGTGGTATTCGGCAACGGTTAATTTGGGTACTTCAACCGCAACATTCAGACTGGCTGCATTGAGAAGGGGTGACGCAACCAAACAACTCACCAACACTACTCTTTTAAAAACACGTTTTGCAAACATACCGTTAATCGTCATATACACATCTCACGAGTGAATTAAGAACATCATAAAAAAAATAGGCACAAGTAAACCGGCTATCACCAATGGCCAGGTTTGAGAACGAGTATCTGCATAGCGTTGCAACAATAGAAAACCCGTAACAGAAAAAATAATGCAGGCAATGGCAAACGCATCCATGAAATATATCCATGCCTTACCGGTATTACGGCCTTTGTGAATGTCATTAAAATATGAGATCCATCCGCGACTGGTGGATTCAAATTCAAAATCGCCGGTTTCAATATCTAGGCTCAACCATGCATCGCCTCCAGGGCGCGGCAATGCCAAATAGAGTTCTCCGTCATTAATTTCTGCTTGGTTATTCGCAAAGCTGATGTCGTGGTTCGTTTCGAACCAATTTAAAATAGAATCAGGCACTGCAATATTTTTTGGAGAATCCTTCAACGAAATCGCTTTTAAAAACTCTTCCGGCACAACGCCTTCAAGATGCAGAGTCGTGGGCGACGCCTCTATATCTGCCGCATGATTTAACGTAATGCCTGTAACAGAAAATAACAGCATGCATACAAAGCACAGCGCAGAACTTACCCAATGCCATTTGCGAATCGTCATTAGGTTAGGTATAAATTTCTTGATTGATTTTGTTTTGTGAGCCACAAGATTACCAATGAATACAATTGTTGCTTTCGCAAGAGATTAAGCACAGAAAAAAGTCAGCTGCCTCTTAAGGCAACTGACATTGCTCTTCACTGAACAAGCATCCCTCCGATTAAAAACTAAAGTTCACACCCAAACGTGCAGAGCGCTCAACACCTGGGTAATAACGCGAAACACCGCTGTTTAAAGCCGCAACGTATTCTTCATCCAACAAATTAAATAGATTCAATTGCACATTGATGTTCTTACTAACAGGGTAAGAAGCCATGGCATCCACTACCCAATAATCTGGCACTTCTACCATTGAGCGAGTGGCTAGTGCTGTTGCGTTGGTTAGGCTTGTACTCGCAACTGAATCTACATAGCGAGCACCACCGCCCAACACCAATCCATTTCTAAAGGTGTAACTATTCCACGCCGTAAAAGTAAGTTTTGGTGACCACTGAATAACACCGCCATCGGTTTGGCTTGCGCCATTATTTGCAGTGGAACGATTTCCGCGCGTAATTTCGGGTTCCATGTAGGCCAAGCCGGCATTCAATTGCCAGTTCTGCATGATGATGCCCGACGCACCGAGCTCCACACCCTGCACGCGACGCTCACCTACAGCGAGAGTTGTACCATCAGGTTGGGATGCAAATTCATTGTCGTTGGTGCTGCGGAACACCGCTGCGGTTAAAGCCAACTTGTTATTAAATACATTCCACTTGGTACCTATTTCTTGATTGGTGCCTTTTTGCGGATCAACGTTAGGATTGTTGGCATTTGCTGCCGTAGAACTCAGTGAAAAGTTAGTACCGCCCGGAGGTAATTGTGAGGTTGCGTAAGACACATAAATCGAACCATTTACGGCAGGCTTATAAACACCACCGATTTTCCAACCGACAAGTTGATCATCTGCCTCTAAAGACGTTGCGATTAAAGTACCCACTGGAATTGTTTGCACAGCCGGTGCAGTTACAGCCGTTTGACGAGTTAAGGTGTCATAACGCGTGTGATAATTTTCAGCGCGCGCACCCACACTGAATTCCCACTGCTCGTTAAAACTAATCGTATCCAACACATAAAATGCAGAGGTCGTCGTTTCACCTTCGTTTTTATTACCCGTGCGTACTACTGGATTAAATAGATCGCCCGTACTTGGGTTGTAGAGGTTAGCCCCTGCTTGCGCTGGCGTACCTGTGGGAGTTCCTACGGTGTAGGTCAGTTGGTTTTCGTAAATAAATTCAATGCCACCACTGACCTCATGCTTAACGCCACCCGCATCAAAAGTTGCCGTCAAATTGGTTTGGTTAGTCAAAATTTTATTGAGTACATCTTTACCTTGGCGTGAGCGCGAGGCTGTCCAAGTATCTGGATTCGTTGGCGTCACAAAAGTGATTGCACCAACGCCCGTTAGTACTTGGTCTTGCTTAGTGCGGCCATATCGTGAGGTATTACGAAGCGTTACATTGTCTGCCAAGTCATGTTCAATAATCGCGGTAAACATATTCGCGTGAACATCGTTGTGGTCGCTGGTTGAACCGTAAAAATTTTCGGTATCGACTTGAACGGGTGATTGCCCCTTTAGCACGCCCGTGGCAAAAATCGCGTTGTAGTAACCATCAAGACCGATGGTTGAAATACCACCATCTGGAATACCTGATTGTTCAACATTTAAAAGATTTAGGTGAATACGCGTATCAGTACCCAAACCTAAACCCAGCGAAGCAGCAACGCCTTGGTAATTGTTTTCAACGTCATTGCGGCCAGCAATACCGGCATCTTGCTTGAGTACGTTAACGCGAATGGCAGCTGTATCACTTAACGCGCGGTTAACATCTAAGGTTGCGCGTGTGTAATCACCTGAACCCACACTCACATTGCCTGAACCTGCATTTTCACGGCTGGCCATCTTGCTGCTCATATTTACATAGCCAGACGCTGCGCCACGGCCGTTATCCACACCGGCTGGGCCTTTGGCAATTTCAACTTGTTCGGTGTTAAAGGTATCGCGAGAAATCGCACCTAAGTCACGAATCCCATCCACAAAAATGCTGCCTTGAGTATCAAAGCCGCGCATAAAAATAGAATCGCCTGTGGCGGTGTTGCCATTCTCGCCCATCAACATGGTGATGCCGGGGGTGTTGCGCAGGGTTTCGCTCAAGCTGGTGGCAGCTTGTTGTTGGAATAATTCTTTTTTGACCACCACGATGGTTTGTGGGGTATCCACCAACGGCTGTGTTTGTTTTGGCGAACTGACTTTATCTGCTTTGAAGTCTGCCGCAAAAGCATCGGCATTCACCTTAACCGTGTTCAGCTTGCCCCTAGCTTCGGTTTTCTTGTGGTCCTTTTTATCGTCTTTTTTAACATCTTCAGCAGCCCAAGCATGGCCAGCTGCCAGCAACATCACGGAAGACAACGCCGATACTTGTAAGCGTTTAAGTGCACGATATTGCTTTGCAGCGTTTACAGGTGATTTGGTTTTACTCATAACAATCAACTCCTTAA
>CAZZEV010000257.1:0-4604 GCA_964653305.1 uncultured Cellvibrionaceae bacterium
GTGCAGGCTTCAACATATTGCCAGCATCCATGGAGCCCTCCGCTTTACCGGCGCCAACCATGGTGTGGATTTCGTCGATAAATAAAATGACGCGGCCTTCTTGCTTGCCGAGCTCATTAATAACCGCTTTTAAACGCTCTTCAAAATCGCCGCGAAATTTTGCACCAGCTAAAAGTGCGCCTAAATCTAACGACAATAGACGTTTGTTTTTTAAACCTTCAGGAACTTCACCATTCACAATACGTTGGGCAAGGCCTTCTACGATGGCGGTTTTACCGACGCCCGGTTCACCGATTAACACGGGATTATTTTTAGTGCGGCGTTGTAAGACTTGAATGGTGCGGCGGATTTCATCATCGCGGCCAATCACGGGGTCGAGCTTGCCCGATTCAGCACGCGCTGTTAAATCCACGGTATATTTTTCAAGTGCTTGGCGGTTGCCTTCGGAATCCGCATCTTCAACTTTTTCACCGCCGCGCACTTTTTCAATCGCCTGCTGCAAGCGCTGTTCATTGCCAAATTTTTTCAGTAACTCATTAATGCTCGATTGAGGGTCTTTCATGGCGACGAGTAATACTGTATCGCTAGAGACAAATTTATCGCCAATTTTTTGCGCGTATCTGTCGGCCAGATTTAACAAGCGCCCCATTTCCGGTGACATACCAACTTCGCCAGTAGGATTTTTAATACTGGGTAAGCCATCGAGCTGTTTGATTAAAGCTTCGCGCAAGCCCGCCACATCAAAGCCGGCTTGATTTAATAACAAACGTACGCTGCCAGCGCCTTTTTGCTCCAGCATGGCAAATAGCATATGGGTGGGCTCCAGCTGGCTATGGTCGCGCCCAACAGCAAGCGATTGAGCATCAGATAGCACAAGCTGCAATTGATTGGTTAAACGGTCGATACGCATGGAAAACCTCTAGTGTTACAAAACGGCTGATATGACTGAGAACCTAAATTTCTCACTAATACAGTAGTGGGGGCAAGGCGCGGCATTTCAAGCTCGTACTTAAGTGTGAACAAAGGAATAGCCTAGAAGTTGAGGTAAATCAATTATTGCAAAGACTTGAATATAAAAAGAGTTACCCAATAACCACCCTATGGAATATTTACTTAAGCGATTTCACTAGGAACAACAAATGAGCCCACATGAATATGTATTGATAGGAACGGTTTTTGGTATTTTTATAGCAGCCTGGTTGGCAAGTAAATTTATTCACTATTTACGCAGCAAACGTCACAACCGCGAATTATGGGGAACAATTTTTGAGGGGACGACTCACAAGCTCATCAATCTCGATACGATTAAAGAACCAGAGGTTTTTATTGAGAAGAAAGCCAAGCAAAGCGGCCAAGGTGATGATAAGGACAAAAATCTGTAAGCGGGGGACATAAAAAAAGCGAGAGTGTTGGCTCTCGCTTTTTTACAAATAACCAAAATATTTTAGTTCGTGAAAATGCCCTGCGAACGCAAATACTCTTCATAAGTTCCGCTGAAATCCACCAAGCCGCTTGGCTGCATATCGATAATACGTGTAGCCAGTGATGATACAAATTCGCGGTCATGACTGACGAAAATCAACGTACCGGGATAATTTTCTAGCGCTAAGTTAAGTGCCTCAATGGATTCCATATCCAAGTGGTTTGTCGGCTCATCCATTAACAAAACGTTTGGGTTGATCAAGCTTAATTTGCCGAACAACATACGGCCTTGCTCACCACCGGAAATGACTTTTACGGATTTTTTTACTTCATCATTCGAAAACAACATTCTACCCAAAGCGCCGCGCACCAATTGTTCGTCGCCTTTGGTCCATTGCTTCATCCAATCAAATAAGTTTTCGTCGGTAGCAAAATCATCGGCGTGATCTTGTGCGAAATAGCCAATCTCTGCTTGCTCGGCCCATTTAACAGTTCCGCTATCGGGCGCTAAATCGCCGTATAAACAGCGCAGCAAGGTGGTTTTACCGGCACCGTTAGGGCCAATAATGGCAATACGTTCACCAGCTTCTACTTGTAGGCTTAAGTTTTTGAACAAGGTTTTATCAAAAGATTTTGTGATCTGTTCAACCACAACCGCTTGGCGATGCAATTTTTTGTTTTGTACAAATTTAATGTATGGGCTTACGCGGCTTGACGGCTTTACATCGTCCAATTGAATTTTATCAATTTGTTTTGCACGCGACGTCGCCTGCTTAGCTTTAGAAGCATTCGCAGAGAAGCGACTAACGAAGGTTTGCAACTCAGCAATTTGTGCTTTTTTCTTGGCATTTTCGCCAAGCAATTTTTCGCGCGCTTGGGTCGATGCAATCATGTAGTCATCGTAAGTACCGGGGTAAACGCGCAGTTCGCCATAATCCAAATCTGCCATGTGCGTACACACCGCATTCAAGAAGTGACGGTCATGCGAAATAATAATGATGGTGGAATTGCGCTGCGTAAGCATGCCTTCCAACCAGCGAATAGTGTTGATGTCGAGGTTGTTAGTGGGTTCATCCAACAGCAATACTTCTGGATCAGAAAAAAGTGCCTGCGCCAATAAAACACGCAGCTTCCAGCCCGGCGCTACCGCACTCATCAAACCGGTGTGTTGCTCGATGGGGATATCCAAACCGAGCAATAATTCACCTGCGCGCGCTTCAGCGGTGTAACCGTCCATCTCAGCGAATTCAACTTCTAATTCCGCAACCGCCATGCCGTCTTCTTCAGTCATCTCCGGCAAACTGTAAATACGGTCGCGCTCAGCTTTCACACGCCACAATTCTGTGTGGCCCATGATGACGGTATCCAACACAGTAAATTCTTCGTAGGCGAACTGATCCTGCTTCAATTTACCCAAGCGAACGTTGGGTTCCAGCATCACCTGCCCCGCCGATTGCTCCAAATCACCACCCAAAATCTTCATAAACGTGGATTTGCCACAGCCATTGGCGCCGATCAATCCGTAGCGGTTGCCGTTGTTAAATTTAACCGAAACGTTCTCGAACAGTGGCTTAGCGCCGAATTGCATGGTGATATTAGCGGTGGAGATCACGAAGACATACCTAAATAAATGATGATAAGACGGGAATAAGGGCGCGCATTCTACCCAAATCGAGTGACGATTACCCATTAAAGTCACTCGGTGGGGCGAGATATTCTTAGAAATCGGCCTAAATGACTTAGGCAAATATGGGGACAAGTCGCGAACTCAGTTAAACTTCGCCACTCAGCCGCTAAACGGGCTCATAAATACCTAATAACAAATATGAGGAAGTTGACTATGCGATTCAATAAGTTCATTACAGCGCTCCTAACCAGCCTATCGCTAAGCCACTCAAGTTTCGCGGAAACAGTTAAAGCACCTGACTGGTCACTAACAAACTGCCCAGCGCCCAAACTGGAATCCCGCAAAACTATCTCACTCGATAAGGCGATTACCGAAGACGTAACCTTCAAAGGCTGCCAAGGCAACTTGATTAGCGCCTATCTCGTCAGCCCACTTACACCCAAGCAAGAAAAGCGCCCTGCAATTCTGTACGTACACTGGTACGACCCGCGCGTAGCCAACTCCAATCGCGATGAATTTTTAAATGAAGCGAAACGCATGGCGCAACAAGGTGCAGTGTCTTTATTAGTATCTACCTTCTGGTCTGTACCCGGCGGCACTTACCACGAGCGCCGCTGGCAAAATGATTATCAAAACACGCTCAACCAAACGAACGATTTATTGCACGCAGTAAACCTGCTGCGTTCCTTTAAAAACGAGGTGGATGTAACGCGCATCGCCTATGTGGGTCACGATTATGGCGCAAGTTTTGGCGCACTGGTCGCAGGCATTGATGTCAAGATAAAAGGCTTTGTTTTAGAAGCAGGAACACCGCGCCTTACCGATTGGTATAGCTACGGCTCTGCGAGTGGAACGCCAAAAGGAGAAGAAGCTAAGCAATTTGTAGCGTCGTTTAAAGCGATTGAGCCAGAAGTGATGATTGCAAAAACCAAAGCGAAAATTTTATTGCAATACGCAAATGATGATCCATTCATTACGCCAGAAAACGCACAAGCTCTGCAAAAAGCAGCCCCCAAAGATACGGTTTTTAAAACCTACAACACCACTCATGCGATGGATTTGCCGCAGATTGAAACAGATAGACGTGAATGGTTGACGCAACTGCTATGGTAAATACATTTAGCATTTTAATAATTGGCTTTTCAGCGATAAGTGCGCTGATTTTGATAGTCGCCTATGTGTTCTTTTTGAAAACCGTCAATCGGTCTTGGCATGCGCTTTTATCCTGCGCAGGGCTATTGATATGTTTGGCGGGGCTGCAGTTTGGGCACCTAAGCTACTTTATGGATGGCAACGATGTTTTAACATCGGCAACTTACCGTTTTTGGCTGTACCTGGCGCCTGCCATGTTTTTCTTCTTTGGCCGAGCGACTTTTCTGCCAAACGCGCCATTACACCCACTGCTGTTCTTGCACTTCATTCCCCTATCCTTCAACTTTTTTCTGCGCTATGAAATTGCAACACCGCTCATTTTCATCGTGGGTATGGGGTACTGTTTTTCGTTGGCCTATTTACTCTACGGTTTACGCACACAGCGCAAACGCTTTCATGTGGA
>CAZZEV010000258.1:0-4589 GCA_964653305.1 uncultured Cellvibrionaceae bacterium
TGCTGGTGGCGTTGGTGCGTTCAGCGGTATCTCCCGCATGACGAGCAATTTCATTGGCTGACGCAGACAATTCTTCTACTGCAGTCGCTACCAACTCAATTTCGCGCAACTGTTGCGAGGTAGAAGTTACGGTGCTTTCAGTAGCGTGCGACATGGTAGAAACGTTTTGGCGAACTTTTTCGTTTACGTTTACAACGTTGCGGATAATGTGTGCGATGTGTTCAAGCACTCGGTTAAAGTTGTGCGCAAGTGCAGCCACTTCATCGCGGCTTTCGGTGGAGAGTCTTCTGGTGAGATCGCCACCGCCGTCTGCAATGCTAGACAGCGAGCGTGTTACTTCAGCAACTGGCTTTAATACGAATTTTTGCATTAGATAAAATACAACGCC
The DNA here is from genome assembly GCA_964653305.1 of uncultured Cellvibrionaceae bacterium. GTDB lineage: Bacteria > Pseudomonadota > Gammaproteobacteria > Pseudomonadales > Cellvibrionaceae > Cellvibrio. The sequence continues at coordinate 389 of CAZZEV010000258.1, forward strand.
AAGACTCGCTAGCAGCAAACAGATGACCACAACAATATTGGTAATGGACTGATTATATAGGGTTGCCTGCATGGCGCGTTTTGAAAAGGTGATGTCGTAGCTGCCAATTTTGGCGTTGTTGTAGGTGATCTCAACACCCTTGGCGACAATCAGGTCATCATTTTTTTTGTCGCTATCTTTGTTTTCGTTTTCATCGGCGAGAGGTTGATTGCGGTGATCGTTTACTGTCACTGCCGTAATCATATCGGTGTTCACCAACGATTTGGCAATGGCTTTAACCTGATCGTAATCGTAAGCAAAAACCGCTTCTTTAATCGAAGAGTTGGTCAGCTCAATCATGGCTGCCTTGTCTGCGTCGAAGTTACTTTGCAATCCGCGAGAGGCGACGTTGTAATTTATTACCGCAACTACGATTGAAATAGCAACCATGGCAACTAAAAGTGTGCCCATAAATTTTGTGAGTAAGGATTTCTGTACCATCGTGTCCCCCGACATGCTTTAACATCTTTCTGAATGAGTCTTGGTTTGTCTCAATTATTACAGGTTAGCGGCTTGAATCATCCAAGCTTTAGCGGCCAACTGTTTTTAAATTATTGCGCAATGTTGAGTCATGTTCAGATTGCGTTTTCTGAGTATAGATGCGTATTTCTCATTGTGTGGCAAATCACGTAAATATTCGTATTGAAAATTTGAAGGGGGGGAGGTGGGGAGGGGAGGGAGGTTTGGCCCCCTGCGCCCAGATTGGGCAGGGGGCAGTTCAATACTAGCGATTTAATCTTCGTCGTTGGCACCTGCCATGCCCAAATCCTTAAGCTTGCGCGTGAGGGTGTTGCGGCCCCAGCCCAGTAAATTGGCGGCATCGCGCTTGCGACCGGCGGTGTATTTGAGCGCGGTTTCGATCAGAGCGCGTTCAAATGTAGGTACAGCTTCGCTTAATAATTGATGCTGACCTTTGGCGAGTGCTTGGTCAGCCCAATGGCGCAAGGCACGCTCCCAATCGTCTGCCGGTGCGCTACCTTCTTTGTGTTCAAGAAATTCTGGCGGCAAGTCTTCCACGTGAACTTCACGGCCGGAAGCCATAACGGTAATCCAGCGGCAGGTGTTTTCAAGCTGACGCACGTTGCCTGGCCATTGTAGGCCGCAGAAATAATCTTCAGTTTCCGGCAGCAAGACTTTGGTATCTACATTCAGCTCTGTGGCGGCTTTATGTAGGAAGAAACGCGCCAATTTTGGAATGTCTTCTCGACGGTTGGCGAGTTTTGGAATGTGAATGCGGATAACGTTAAGGCGATGGAACAAGTCTTCGCGGAAACGATTATCGGCCACCAAGGTCTCTAAGTTTTGGTGGGTGGCCGCGATGATTCGAACATCTACCTTCACGGGCGTATGACCGCCTACGCGATAAAATTCGCCGTCTGCCAGTACGCGTAGCAAACGGGTTTGTGTTTCCGCAGGCATATCGCCGATTTCATCCAAGAATAATGAACCGCCGTTGGCTTGTTCAAAGCGACCTTGGCGCTGTGCGGCTGCACCGGTAAAGGCGCCTTTTTCGTGGCCGAACAATTCAGATTCCATCAAATCTTTTGGAATTGCTGCCATGTTCAAGGCAATAAAGGGTTCATTGCGACGTGGGCTGTGGCGATGCAAGGCGCGCGCTACCAACTCCTTACCGGTACCAGATTGGCCATTGATAAGCACGGTAATGTTGGATTGCGATAAGCGACCAATAGCGCGAAACACTTCTTGCATGGCCGGCGCTTCACCGATGATTTCGGTGTTGGCATCTATCTCAGCGGCTATAGGTGCGTCGTTTTTTTGCTCTTGTGCATGGGCGAGGGCGCGTTGAGTTACGGCGACGGCATCATCCACATCGAAAGGTTTAGGCAGGTATTCAAACGCGCCACCTTGGTAGGCTGCAACGGCGCTATCCAAGTCCGAATGTGCGGTCATGATGATAATCGGGATATGCGGATGCGTGGAGTGCAAATTGTTCAGCAGCACCAAACCATCGGTTCCTGGCATACGAATATCGCTGATAATCGCATCAGGCGTATCGCGGTTGAGTTGACCGAGGGCGCTGTCGCCCGAGTCAAACACGCACGTTTCTATATTGGCGGATTGCAGGGCCTTTTCCAGCACCCAGCGGATTGAGCGGTCATCGTCGATGATCCAAACCTTATTAGACTTCTGCATGTTAGGCTTCCATTGGTAGGTAGAGTGAGAAACGGGTTTTGCCCGGCTCACTGTGGCACTCGATGAGGCCGTTGTGTTGATGAATCAGGTGTTGCGAAATGGTTAAGCCCAAGCCGGTGCCTTCAGCGCGACCGGTGATCATGGGGTAGAAAATGTTTTCAATCATATCGGCCGGGATACCGGGGCCGTTGTCCACAATATCAATCCTGCAAACTAAGGGGTGGTGTTTGCGGCCGATGGTGTACTGGCGTTGAATGCGGGTGCGCAATTGGATTACGCCGTTGGTCATGCCTGCCTCCAACAAGGCTTGCATAGCGTTGCGTAAAATATTGAGGCACGCCTGAATTAGCATTTCTTTATCGCCGTGAATATTGGGTATGCTTGGGTCGTAGTCGCGTACTAATTTAAGGGCGTCATTACTTTCAGCCTTTATGATGGAGGCAACGCGCTCCAGCACTTCGTGAATATTCAGCTCAGACCATTTGGGTAATTGGTTGGGGCCGAGCATGCGGTCAACCAGGTTGCGTAGGCGATCTACTTCATCAATGATGATATTGGTGTATTCGGTCAGCCCGGAATGCGGCAGTTCACGCGCTAATAATTGCGCTGCACCGCGAATGCCGCCCAATGGGTTTTTAATTTCGTGCGCCATCCCGCGAATTAAATTGCGGGTGGTTTCGTGTGAAGAAGTCACCATCTCATCGCGGCTGATGCGTAGCAGGCGATCTATGGGTTGAATCTCGATAATCAGGCCTTCTTGTTCACCAAAGGGCGTTACCGTGTAATCCACAGTGATATGGCCGTTGTGCAGCAGGCGCCATTCGGCGTGGCGTTTGGTGTAGTGGTTGGCTTTGCTGGCGGCGAGTTTAAGCTGCTTCTCTGTTTCTTCGGTTTCGAAGAAGAAATAGGTGAGCGGTTCGCCTAGGTTAGTTTCACAGCTCATGGCCAGCAGTGCCTCTGCCGCTGGGTTCATGTGGATCAGCAGCAGGTTGCTATCCACTAGAACTATGGCTGTGCTAAGGCTATCTAGCAGGGGCTTGTAAATATCGCGTTCAGTCAAGTCGCTTTAAACTCCAAAATGCCTTGGGAAGGTGCAGTTGCTTTGGTACAAAGAAATGCAAAAAGCAAACCAACTGCGGTGAGGCCTGAAAATGGGGCGTTTGAGCGATCTATTCTAGTCAGTTCAAATATAAAATGCTGTATTTTGGTGCGCCGTGTTATTTCTTGGGCACGGGAACTGCTTTTTGCTTTGGTAGTGGGCGCATAACGACGAGTGTAATGGCATTAGATTGGGCAAGAGGATTGCCCTCGGTGTCCACTACGTCAACGGTCAATACATGCTCGCCGCGTGGGGGTTCGGTAATGGTGTAGGTTGTTTCCTGAGTGGTTGTGAGTGTAGAACCGTCCATCTTATAGGCAAATAAATCGCCGCCGCTTAGGTTTTGGTTGACACCTATGGAGACGGTGACTGAGCGTTCATCAGCCAAGAGGGTTTTGCCATTTTCTGGTGCAAGTATTTGAACGCGATATTCAAGCGGGGCTTGATTGTTCGTATTCGCATGGATTGGGCCGTTATTGGGTATGGCTGCGGGGGTGGGTAGGCTGTTAATTGCTTTGAGTTCTAGTGGTTTGGCGTCGGTATTGGCGGGTGGGACGTCGGTATAGGTTATGCGACCATTTTTATCGACAGTTTTGTAGATTTCTGCAGAGGCAAAGCTGCTGAGTAAAAGGATTAGGCTAGTGGCAATCAATAGGTGGCGAGGCATCTGGGCAAATCCTAAGAGGAGTATTCTCAAGAGGTTACTCGCGATTGCCCAAAAGAAAAAGCCCGCACAGTTGCCTGTGCGGGCTTTTTTTACAACCTAGATCAGCTTTCGCTACACGCTGTAGTAGAGTTCGAATTCTACTGGGTGCGGAGTCATGTTAACGCGTTGGATCTCGCCTTTCTTCAGGTCGATGTAAGCATCGATGAAGTCTTTAGAGAATACGCCGCCTTTCAACAAGAACT
>CAZZEV010000259.1:0-4570 GCA_964653305.1 uncultured Cellvibrionaceae bacterium
GCGCGTACTGCGCGCTCGCTGCGTCCAGCTCAATCTCGTAGTACCGCCGCCGGAAATGGTCGCCAACCTACGCGCAGGCAATCTTGATGGTTATCTCTCTCCCGATCCGTTTAATCAGCGTGCCGTGTTCGAAAAAGTCGGCTTCATTCATACGCTGACTAAAGATATTTGGGACGGCCACCCCTGCTGCGCATTTGCCTGTAGCCAGGAATTTGCCAGCAAAAATCCCAACACCTATGGCGCGCTACTGAAATCCATCGTGGAAGCCACGCACTTTTCTTCCAAACACGAGAATCGCAAAAATATCGCGGAAGCGATTGCGCCAGCAAATTATCTCAACCAACCGGTGCAAGTGATCGAACAGGTTTTGTTAGGGCGCTACGCGGATGGTTTGGGTGAAGTGAAATCGGTTCCCAATCGTATTGATTTTGATCCCTTCCCATGGCACTCGATGGCGGTGTGGATTCTCACACAAATGAAACGCTGGGGTTATGTGAAAGGCGACCTGGATTACCAGAAAATTGCGCAGCAGGTATATCTGGCCACTGACTGCGAAAAAGTCATGAAAGAATTGGGTTACACCATACCCAAAACTACCAACAAAAATTATTTTATTATGGGCAAAGAATTTGATTACACCAAACCCAATGAATACGTAAAAAGCTTTGCAATTCGGAGCAGTGAGTCATGAGCAAACTCAATATCAAAGCGAGTATTGTATCGCTGGTATTGCTAATGCTGCTGCTGGGTTTTTGGGAGTTGAGTTCGCAGCCACCCAAAATGGCAGCGGCAGTTTCTGAATATGAACTGCTGATGGGCGGGGCTGAACAAGAGGCGCGAGTACCACCACCCTCCGCTATTTTGGTGCGCGCATGGGAGGAGTTGAGCAACCCGTTTTATGATGGAGGCCCGAACGACAAAGGTATTGGCATCCAATTGGCTTACTCACTTTATCGCGTGCTCAGCGGATTTTTTTTAGCGCTGTTGGTTGCCATACCGGTTGGATTTTTAATTGGTATGTCGCCGCTAATGTATCGCGCGCTTAACCCCTATATTCAAGTGCTGCGGCCTATTTCGCCACTCGCCTGGATGCCGCTTGCGCTGTTTATTATTAAGGATTCAGAAACGTCTGCAATATTTGTAATTTTTATTTGCTCCATTTGGCCGATGCTGCTGAACACCGCCTTTGGTGTTGCCAATGTGCGTGCAGATTGGATTAATGTCGCGCGCACCCATGAGTTATCGCCGCTGCGCACTGCATTTACGGTGATTCTTCCTGCCGCAGCGCCAACTATTCTTACCGGCATGCGTATTTCGATCGGCATCGCCTGGTTAGTCATTGTCGCCGCCGAAATGTTAGTAGGCGGCACTGGCATTGGCTATTACGTATGGAATGAATGGAATAATCTAGATTTAACCAGCGTGATTTTTTCCATTTTGATGATTGGTGTGGTCGGCATGTTGCTCGATTTATTACTGACCTTCGCAACCAAACTGGTGCAGTACGAGGAGTAAATGATCGCCATGGGCAAACATTTTTTAGAAGTGCAAAATCTCGCCAAAAGTTTTAGCGGCAAGTCTTCACAAGAGTCACTAACAGTCTTTGAGAAAGCGAATTTTTTTATCGATAAAGGCGAGTTCGTTTGCATCATTGGTCACTCGGGTTGTGGCAAGTCCACCATTATGAATACCCTCGCAGGGCTTGATATACCGAGCGATGGCGTAGTGATAATGGATGGACGGGAAATTGGCGGCCCGAGTCTTGATCGCGGCGTGGTATTTCAAAACTACTCGTTATTGCCTTGGTTGAGCGCATTGGACAATGTGATTTTTGGTGTGCGCGCACGCTGGCCCAAATGGAATAGGGAAAAAGTCAAACAACACAGCCTCGACTATTTACAAATGGTGGGCTTGGGCGGAGTTGAAAATCGTAAACCTTCGCAGCTCTCGGGTGGAATGCGCCAGCGGGTTTCTATTGCACGCGCATTTGCTACACAACCAAAGTTGTTATTACTCGACGAACCTTTTGGCGCACTGGATGCACTCACCCGTGGTGTGATTCAGGATGAGTTGGTGAGCATCTGCGCCAAAACTCATCAGACGGTTTTTATGATTACTCATGACATTGATGAAGCCATGTTGCTCGCCGATAAAATTTTGTTAATGAGCAATGGCCCCGGCGCCGTGATCGCCGAATCGGTCATTGTGGATCTGCCGCGCCCACGTAAACGGGCCGATATTATTCATCACCCTGGCTACTACAAAATTCGCAATTATCTAGTGGATTTTTTGGTCAACCGGTCCAAAACGATTACTGCTGCAGAAGGCAGGCAACAATTCCCTGCGACAGTAAACCCAACTCATGCGCCGCCTGACACTTCCATCCCGTGCGCAATTAATGCTTAACAAACCTGCCAAACAAAACCTATAGGAGTTTACATCATGAAAAAACAAGACGTTGTTGAAGCCATTGTCTTAGCAAAAGAAAAGAAGCAATTGACCTGGGAAGGCATAGCCGCATCAATTGGTATGTCTCCTGTGTGGACAACCTCGGTGTGCCTCGGCATGAATAGTGCGCCCGCCGACAAAGCGGCCGCACTTTGTGAAGTGTTTGGTTTAAATGAAGATGCAAAACTGGCGCTGATGCAATGCCCTAGCAAGGCCTGGGAGCACACGATTCCGCAAGATCCGCTCATTTATCGCTTATACGAAATGATCGGCGTTTACGGGCCAACTATTAAAGAAATTATTCACGAGAAATTTGGCGATGGCATTATGAGTGCGATTGATTTCTCCATGGAGATCGGCAAAGAAGAAAATCCGAAAGGCGATCGAGTCATTATCAACTTGAATGGAAAGTTTTTGCCGTATAAGAGTTAGTAAGATTCACCGTTGGGGTGTCTGTGTAGGTGCTTCCTAGCGACATCCCAGCGCGCAGGTATCTGTAGGTTTTAGGTTCTTAAGCTGGACGCCCGCGACGATGAATTAGGTAACTGACGGATATTAGCCAAAAATGTCTTTTTATTCGTTCTGTTCTTTACAGCCTTTTTCATTAAAAACACCGGTGCACTAAATAGCTCTACATATTAAGATCCCAGTAAAATCAAGGCATCCCATTTCGGAAATGCCAATAGAAAATCTACAATAAGAGGAATTTTTCCTGCTGCGGTTTTTTTTGATTTGTGAAGGTAAAATTTGAATCAATCAAGGGGTCAGATACCTTGACCCCTTGATGCTGAAATCGCTTTAACGAAGATTATCCATAATCGTACGGAAATTCCTACGCCGCAGTCATCTACCCCGAGCAAGCACTCCCAGCAAGTTTACTCAACTTAGCAATCATATCCGCTGCTGCGCGCAAGCGGAAAAATGCACCGGCCTCTTCAGCGCGCTCCTCAAGTACATCGCAGGAAGCAAAGATCTCACCGCGTAACTCCTGCGCCGACCAAGGTAAAAAAATCTCGGTCTCGATTAAATCTTTTTGGAAAAACTGCACGATGGTTTGGTGTAGGTTTTTTACATCCTCGCTGCGCTGCGCGCTCAGCACAATACAACCGGGATAATTCGTCAGCAGCTCAGCGGTGCGCGCTTCCTGTGCGGCGGCATCAGGCAAATAATCAATTTTATTAAATACCCGGATGCGCGGCACGGTGTCGGCGCCAATTTCCGCCAGTACTTTATCGGTAACTGCCAGCTGCGCTTCAAAACCTGGGTCTCCCGCGTCGATCACGTGTAATAACAGTGAGGCGTTAAGGGCTTCGTCCAGGGTGGATTTAAACGAGGCGACTAAACCGTGGGGTAAATTTTTAATAAAACCTACTGTGTCGCTGAGCAATATTTTCGGCACGGTTTCCGGGTGCAGGGTGCGCACCTTCGTATCGAGCGTGGCAAATAATTTATTGGCCACTAAAACCTCTTTGCCGGTTAATGCGCGCATTAAGGTTGATTTGCCCGCGTTGGTATAACCCACCAATGCCACCTGAGCCAAACCCGTTTGCCCCTGCCGCTGCGCGCGCTGGGTTTCGCGCCCGGCTTCCATCGCATCTATTTCTTTTTGCAGCTCGGCTATGCGATCGCGCACCTTCCGGCTGTCCATTTCACTGCGCGACTGCCCTGTGCCGCGCCCACCGCTGCCACTGCGCTGCCGCCCAGAAGGCCCCTCGCGCTTGGCCGCCTCGCGCATGCGCGGCGCCATATAGGTTAGGCGCGCAATTTCAACTTGAATCCTGGCGGCATGTGAGCTGGCGTTGCGGTGAAATATTTCCAGAATAACCACCGTCCGGTCCATCACCGTGCAACCGACTTCATTTTCCAAATTCAGCGCTTGGGACGGGGAGATTTCATGGTCAACCAGAATAAATTCCACCGGCTCATTGGCCGAATCAGGTTGCGGCAGGTCATCGGCAGCGCTGGATTGCTCGCGTATGAATTCCCGTATCTCCTCCCGTTTACCCACACCTACGTAGGCTGCGGCGTCGAAGTACGGGCGCTTCTGGGTAAATTGCCCCACCACCTCCAACCCTAGGGTTTTAGCCAGGTCCGCCAATTCGGCTAAGGACGAATTAAATTC
>CAZZEV010000260.1:0-4526 GCA_964653305.1 uncultured Cellvibrionaceae bacterium
AGCGGCAATCGCATTGGCTAGCTGGCCGTCGTAACGGTCAAGATTAATTCGGTCTAGGTGGCAGTGTGAGTCGATTAGCATAAGAAAATGAGGATCAAGAATAAATGTGGGGCGATTATAAATGAAAAAAGCCAGCACAAGGCTGGCTTTCTAAAGATGGGTACCCAATTACATTGTATGTGTAGGCTTATCCGAATTGATAGAACCCGCGAGATAGGTTTCGATTTTGGTCACGGCGGTATTGTCCTGATCGGTGAACTGTACGCCTATACCCGCTGCGCGGTTGCCTTGCGCACCACGTGGAGTCACCCAAATTACTTTGCCCGCTACTGGGATTTTTTCAATCTCTTCCATCAAAGTCAGCAACATAAAAACTTCGTCGCCCAGTTTGTAGCTTTTACCCGTAGGGATAAACATGCCGCCATTTTTTACAAACGGCATATAAGCAGCGTAAAGCACCGCTTTGTCTTTAATGGTAAGAGAGAGTATGCCGTTGCGGGCACCGCCACCTATCGCTTGCATAAGCTAATCCGTCTAAATTCATTGGATTGAAACATAATTTACTGAACCATAATTGAATAGTTTAGACCTGTCTAGTCGCCAGTGCGTGAGTATTTTTAGGCAAAGCCGATAAAGCTTATTTGGCACTTCTGAGTAAAGCGCCCCAATCCATCAACATCTCTTCCAGAAGCAATTGTTTATTCGGGTTAGAAACGCCCAACAGCTGGCGCTTGGATACCAGCATTTTCTCTAAATAACGATGCAAAAGCGCAGCGGGAACCTTGGCTAAACGGTCGCGCAAATCCTGTGGCAGCTGGCTCATGAGCACTTGCTCTACCCCAAGCTGCCAGCGCATAAGCGAATGCAACCACACTAGAAACCATTCAACCAAAGCAATCACATCGTCTTTTTGCCATTGGGCCGCAACCTCAATCGCCGATATCTGGCCAGTGCTCACGCGGATCAGGTTTAGCAGCCAAGCATCGCGACGCTCCAAAGCATCGCTTTCTAGATAGGACAAGGCCGTCAGCGGCGCACCGCCAGCAGCTTCAATAAGCTTTTCAACGGGAATATTGCTGCCCGCCATTAACGGCTTTAACCAATGAATCACCTGTTCAGAGCTGGGCGTGGCGAGCAATCGCATTTGGCAGCGGCTGCGAATGGTCGGCAGCACCGCGCTAGGTGTGTGACACACCAAGATTAAGAGTGTATTGGCGGCTGGCTCTTCATGGGATTTCAGCAAGGCGTTGGCGGCATTGGCATTCATTGCTTCGGCGGGCTCCAACACTACAACCTTATAGCCACCCTGCTGCGCGGTTTTACCCAAATCCTCAATCAGCGCCCGCACTTGATCGACCTTAATGCCTTTAGCTCCCTCTTCTGGTGAAATCACAATGAGGTCTGGGTGATTCTGTACTTTATTGAGCATACAGCCGCGACATTTACCACAGGGCGTTCCCTCTATGGGAGATAAGCACAAGAGCAGTTGTGCCAGCGCCTCAGCGAGATGGCGCTTACCTATGCCCTTGGCTCCCGCAAACATTAAAGCATGGGGGAGTTTTTTGGCGGCTATTTGCTGACTGAGTTGCTGCCATTCTTGCAGCTGCCAAGGATAAGGATGCGAGGGGAAATCAGACATAAACGCGCTCAACACAATGAAGGCCGCAAGCTTACCAACTGCTGAGGTTAGATAGCAAACCCAATCCTAATAAGAGTCTGATGGGAGTCTGTTTAGCTATTTAGGCGAGTATTTGCGATAATCGCCGCCCTGCTTTTTAGCCGCCCTTATTTCTAGTAGCCCTTGCATGAACGACATCAACAACGCACTCGATTTCGACCTCGACATCCTGCATCTCGACGACGATTTAATGATCTGCAACAAACCCGCTGGTTTACTGACCGTGCCCGGCAAGGGGCCAGAGAAGCAGGATTGTTTGATTAATCGCGCGCTGAAATTCAACCCGAATGCGCGTGTGGTGCATAGATTAGATCAAGGAACCTCAGGTATTGTGATGTTTCCGCTCAATTACATGAGCTTAAAAATCCTCACCAAACAATTTGAAGCGCGCGGCATTCACAAGCGCTATGTGGCGGTGGTGAGTGGATTGGTTGAAGCGGATGAGGGCGAAGTAAAACTGCCGCTGATTTGCGATTGGCCGAATCGACCACTACAAAAAGTGTGTTTTGAATCAGGGAAACCAGCGCACACGCGCTATCAAGTATTGGAGCGCGACGAAGCTCGCAATTGCACGCGCGTACTACTAGAGCCTGTGAGCGGCCGCACCCATCAATTACGTGTGCATATGTTAAGCCTTGGCCACCCTATGCTTGGCGATCAACTTTATTCGCCGCCAGAAATTCAAGCAGAAGCACCGCGCTTATTGTTACACGCGCAACACATTCAACTCACTCACCCTATTTTGCGTCATAAAATTGAAGTGGAATGTTTGGCAGAATTTTAAATCAACCGAGCCCTTAAATTAGAAAGCGCAAGATTGCAAAATCTTGCGCTTTTTTTATTAACACTCGAACAACAATATTTATCGACTAACAACCCGTTATTACAGTCACATAGGTGGGCGGCAATATTGCTGACGCCGCTTCGGTATAGCTGGCAGTACAATTGGTAGCTTCAGTAAACGTCATTGTGGTGCCTGACACTGCAGTAGGAAAATCCGCAGCTTCAAGCCCGGCAACCGCAGCAATAGTTGCAGCGCTGGGGTAGCCATTTACAAAAGTTACCGAAACACCTTCAAAAATCTGTGGCGATACGGGGTTAACTAGAAACTTACCATGAGTCATTGCCGCAGCAGATTTGAGTGAACCAATAGCTGCATCCACTTTTGCAATGCGCGCATCACGGGTTAAATCAACAAACTTTGGTAGTGCTGTTGCAGCCAAAATTCCTAAAATTACAATTACGGCGATTAGCTCGATTAACGTAAAGCCCGATTGGTTTTTGTTCATATCATCACCTAATCCAGTCAGAGTTGTGGTAAAGCTAAGGATCAAATCAATACGGCTAAATTGATATAAACACTAGCGGTTCTCTTAAACTTTAGTTCTAGATTGAAGGATAATCAAATAAGGGAGTTTTACACGCCATTGTTTGTCACTAAAACCTCCAAAATCAAACTGATATCAGCCTGAACTGCCGCCAATTCTTGGCCGGCATCTACTAACGCATAGCGCGACGGTGCCTGTTCAGCGCGCATGCGATAAGCACTGCGTACTCGTTCAAAAAACGCCATGGTTTCACTTTCAAAGCGATCCAATTCACCACGCTGGCGGGCGCGATTGAGGCCAAGTTCCACATCAATATCTAAAATCAGGGTTATATCTGGGCGCAAATCGCCTTGTACCAATTGTTCTAATTGGGTGATGACTTGTGTGCTTAAACCACGGCCGCCGCCTTGATAGGCGAATGTGGCGTCCGTGAAGCGGTCGCTTAAAACCCAAGCGCCGCGCGCTAATGCAGGCTGAATAACCTGTGCGATATGCTGTGCGCGGGCAGCAAATACAAGCAGTAGCTCTGCGGTTTCATTGACTGGCTCATCACGCTTAGCCAGCAATAATGATCGAACTTCTTCCGCCAAAGGCGTTCCGCCGGGTTCGCGGGTAACGACAACTTCTATCCCTTTGGCTTGTAACCAGTCGCGGACAAACGCCAAGTTGGTGCTTTTTCCGACACCTTCTGTACCTTCAATCGTGAGAAATTTACCGCGCAACATGAATCTATCTCGCTTTTACCCATTTATGTCATTTGAGTTCGTTATTTTAACGAACACTACATTTTAAATAATAGAAGGTTTTAACGAATAGAAGGTTTCCTTCGTCTTCGTTGAGCGCGTATCATACCCGCTTTTTAGACTCACCGACTTTTTGCCATACTTTTATCTGTCACACCTTTATATCTGTCATATAGGCTTTAGGAGCTACACATGATCACTTTACACACCAACTACGGCGACATAGTTATCGAACTGGATTTCGACAAAGCGCCCAACACTGCTGCCAACTTTAAAAAATACGCTGAAGAAGGTTTTTACAACGGTACTATTTTTCACCGCGTAATTGACGGCTTTATGGTTCAAGGCGGCGGCATGACTGAAGACATGAGCGAGAAGAAAGAAAAATACGCACCCATTCAAAACGAAGCCGACAACGGTTTGAAAAATGTGGTTGGAAGCTTAGCAATGGCACGTACTAGCGACCCACACAGCGCCACTGCGCAATTTTTTATTAACGTAAAAGACAACAGCTTTTTAAACCACAGCGCTAAAAACAATCAAGGCTGGGGCTATGCCGTCTTCGGTAAAGTCACCGACGGTATGGATGTTGTGAACAAAATTAAGGGTGTAAAAACCGGTAGCAAGGGCCATCACCAAGATGTACCAGTTGAAGCTGTGATCATCCAGAATGTAACTGTTCAAAGCGACGCTGCTACCGAATAATTATGCCTACACTGTTCATTTCAGATTTACATCTCCACGAAACACGCCCGCAAATTACGCGGGCGTTTTTTC
>CAZZEV010000261.1:0-4517 GCA_964653305.1 uncultured Cellvibrionaceae bacterium
TTCCCCGTTGATGAACTGCTTGAAGAAGTTGGTGAAGGCTTGCCGGAGGGCGGCAGAGGTCGTATTGCGGCACTTTATAGGCCCAAGAAAGGTGGTGATCGTTATACCTTTTTGCGGTCATTTGGTGCTGGAGAAGATGTCTAACCCGATCAAACACTGGCTTTCCAACCGAATTTGTCGTTTTTCACAAATTCGGTTGGAAACATAGGTACATAAAGGCTTTAGACCTAATTGACTCATTATTTGAATCGGACAGAGCAATGAAACAAACAACACCAAGAACGAGCGTAAGTCACCCGTTAATCATCAATACAATTGCGGTATCAAATGGTGAGCTTGGGTTAACTTTTTGCCCCGGTAAGAAGCAAGCAAATGCCATGACAGGATCATGGGATAGAGACGTAGCTCTTGATATTGAATCAGTACAAGCTTGGGGCGCTACTGCTGTTATCTCATTGCTTGAAAGTTTTGAGTATGACGAGCTGGAAGTACGCAACTTACCTGCGATCTATCAAGAACATTTTCAGTGGTTTAATTTGCCCATTCCAGATAAGTGCGCTCCAGACGAAGCTTGGCTTAGTCATTGGCTAACGTTAAGACATGAATTCAAATCCTTGCTGGCCCGTAGCGGGAAAATACTGATTCATTGCAAGGGTGGCTTTGGCCGGACGGGTACTGTTGCTGCATTGATTCTGATGGATCATGGGTACGCCGCTGCTGATGCTATTTCTGCGTGTCGCCAAGCGAGAGAGTTTGCTGTTGAAACTGAAGCGCAAGAAAAATTTGTGTTGGCTTACGAACCATTAACGCTATCGTAATTTTGTTTCATCGATTGTTTCCATCCAGATGGGCCAACATATCAACCAGTGAGCTAATTTGATGTGGCTGGGTTGCACCAATTCGCGTTAGATGCAACGCCTTCATACCCATCGCGATTGGACCCGCATAATCAGCTTCAAATGTATCGCCTATAAATAGACACTGATCGGGTTCGCAGTTAAAACGACTTAAAATCGATTCGTATATTTGAGCTTCGGGTTTGATCGCACCCAACTCATAACTAAGAAATTGTTCTAAGTTGAAGTCAGCGAGCAATCTGCCAATCACCGCCCCATAGGGTTGAGCCAAATTCGAGCAAAGCCCGATTCTTATGCCACGAGATTGCAAGGCGTTCAGCGTTGGAATGACATCATCAAATAGAGTAAGACTCGATAGTTCATCTTCGATTTGCGATTCGATTTTTTGTACCAATTCACGCGGAGGGTTGATGCCTAGCCCGTGGCTAATAGCATCAACACCACCATTGATGGTCATTACTGTGCGCGCATCATCAGGCAGAACTTGCCGGCCATTTTCGCGCGCCCACTTTAGAAGCTGCCTGAATGGATGGTGTTGGACACCGAACTTAATCAGCGTGCCAAAGAGGTCTAAAGTAACGCAGCTAATTTTATCTTTGTTATTCATCAGGCAACCTGAATTTGTGGTGTTGTAACTCACAATTTAATACCCATTCAATCCTTGTTAGTAATTGGCTGTACTTAACTCAGCAGCTCTTGTATCAAATGTTATTCAGTAAAACTTTGGTTAATACAGACTCCAGCTGAGCCATGTGCTCAATCTCCAGATTTTGAGACTGTGCGTAAAATGTACTCAACAAGTTAAAACTAGAATCATCACCTTCGTCCACACAAAAAACTTTTAGCTCCTCGGGCGTGAGGCCATGTTTCAACATAACGCCCATAGCCTGTACGAGTGATTGCCTATCCTGCCAATGAATAAAGGCCGCGATTCTATCTTTTACTACATCTATTGCGTACAAAATGGGGATAACGCCATTGGCCACATGAACAAGGGTAGTATTTTTTATAAGATTCCGGCCAACAGCCAAAGGACCAGACGGAAACTCAACGGTTATATCCGTCGTATCGTGTGCATATACACGCCCCTGCTTATGGAAACCCAACTCCCCCATCACCTTGTGCAATTGACTGGGTTTTAGATAGTTGGTATTGACCATGTCTATATCTTTGGTGAGGTATAGGTTTTCGGCGTAGATTTCTACTGCCAAGCCGCCAACCAGCACTACATCAACCCCACGCTGCTGCAGGTGTTGCGCAACTATAGCCGCGAGCTCAACTATAGGCGTGGAACTAAAATCCATCATTCAGCCCCCTGCACTAAGCGAGCAGATAATAAAGCCTTACCCGCTTGGCGAGGACGAGTACGCTGAATCAACAAGTTATTCTTGATGTCATCTGGATAGGCCTCAATAGCAGCCTTTAATAGTTCTTTTAACATACCCATAAATGGGTAACGTGAATTTAGCTCGTAATTTCTTACCTTCCCAATCAACTGACTGACAATCACCCCATCAGACTCTAATCGCGCTAATTGCTTTTGCACTGGGTTAGTAGGCACACTGTAAAACTCCGCAATACTTTTGCCGTAGCCAGAGCCTCGCAACAATAAATAGATAAGCACTTTTTCTTGGCTTTCTGCACGGAGTAATCCCTTTAGCACAAACATAATCATCACCATAAAAACCAATTCTTGGTTAATATAAACCACTTAATGGTAAATAAACAATATCTAGTATGAAGGGACTAACTTTCGTGCTTGGAGCCGCAAACAACTTTGGAAATTTTAATATGCCGATCTATCACATCGAATTTTCCGACAGAGAAACAATCGTAGATAAAATGAAGGTTATAGCCGACGAGAGCGGTATTAGTGTTGAACAGCTCATTAAGCGTTTTATCTGCGATGGTATGCGGCCAGCTCATAGCAACAAGCCGATCATACCTGGGCAAACACTTGACGATTTCTTTGTTAAGAATGGTGTATTGAAAGCAATTACACCAGACTAATAAAATGATGAATCGCCCGCTTGCACACACAATGTGAAGTAGATTGGGCTGTGTTTTATTCATTATAATATCAGCAAAAATGGGCAAAACTTTCGACAGAATTGAAAATTAAAAGAGGTCTCGGGTCAGAAGGTGGGGTGTATGCACCCCATTTTTTCATTTGATTTGGTGACCCAAAATACATAAAGGATATAGAATGGTGTTAATTGATATGAAAAATAATTTTTACTTTTTTTAAGCTAATCAATTAGTTACAATTAACACCGATTACTCCATAACTGCATCTGAGTACCGGATAGGCTTCCGAAACCGTTGGTCGCTGGTTCGATTCCAGTCAGGTGCACCATATTTAAGACACTCTCAAGATCAGCCCTTAAAACTGCGCCAAATCAGTGGCGCAGTTTATTAAACTGCGCCACAATTGCGCCATGCATCCATAATGGCGCCTAAACAATGACAACGACATCGCAGCTACACAGTAGTATTGAAACATCGAATGGTGTTTCGTTGCTCGAACTACTTGCAGCGCACCCTAGTATTGCCCGCCGCACCGCCCAACGCCTGATCAGCCAATTAATTGCCGAAGGCACGATTATCGCGACCGGAGAAGGGCGTGCACGCCGTTATTACACTATAAACCCCGTGGGCAAGGTAGCCACGGGCCCGGATGAATTCCCTAGCTACATTCCACTATCTACCGACAGCAAGGATATTGTTGATTATATCAATCAGCCGCTTGCCGCCAGAAAACCAGTTGGCTACCAAGTCGAATTTCTAGACTCCTACAATCCCAATAAGACCTACTACTTATCCCCATCTCTACGTAGCCAGCTTTATAAAATGGGGCGGACGACACAAGAAACTGCGCCAGCCGGCACCCATAGCCGCGCTATCTTAAATAGACTATTGATTGATTTATCTTGGGCATCAAGCCATTTGGAAGGGAACACCTATTCACGGCTGGACACCCTTGAACTCATCGAGTATGGGAAAACCGCAAAGGGCAAGGCAACGCTTGAAACGCAAATGATCCTGAACCATAAAACAGCGATTGAATTGCTGGTTGAGAATATTGATACCGTTGAGCTCAATCATTTCAGCCTAATGAACTTACATTGCGCACTCTCCGAAAACCTTTTACCCAATCCAGCCGATGAAGGTCGTATCAGAATGCACGCTGTAGATATTGGCAAAAGTGTGTACCGCCCATTATCAACATCGCAGCGGCTGCAAAATACTCTCGACGTTTTGCTTAACAAAGCTAATCAAATAACAGATCCCTTTGAGCAATCATTTTTCATGATGGTTCATCTACCCTATTTACAGCCATTTGCCGATATTAATAAACGCACATCACGCTTGGCCGCCAATCTGCCGTTATTTCGCGCAAATCTCTGCCCGCTCACTTTTTTAGATGTCCCCGAACAAGCCTATAGTCGCGCAATACTAGGAGTCTATGAATTAACACGCGTGGAGTTATTACGCGATCTTTACGTGTGGGCGTACGAACGCTCAACGCAAGAGTACATTGCCATTAAGCAAGATTTAGCTGAGCCTGACCCAGCACGCTTACTATGGCGCGAGCTAATCAAAAGCACCATTCACACTATCGTCACACACCCCGATAGAGATGAATTAGCGTGCATTAAA
>CAZZEV010000262.1:0-4482 GCA_964653305.1 uncultured Cellvibrionaceae bacterium
GGGTTATCGATATGAAATTCTTTTAGAATTACATGACCAAAGGCCATCGCCAATGCAGAATCCGTACCTTGCTTCGGTGCCAACCAGGTGTCGCCAAATTTTGACGCTTCCGAATAGTCTGAAGTGATGATGCAGGTTTTTGTGCCTTTGTAACGCACCTCAGATAAAAAGTGTGCATCTGGCGTACGTGTTTGTGGAACGTTTGAGCCCCACGCAATAATGTAAGCTGAGTTATACCAATCGGCTGATTCCGGTACGTCGGTCTGCTCACCCCACACTTGTGGCGATGAAGGCGGTAAATCGCAATACCAATCGTAGAAACTTAAACAGTTACCGCCAATGAGCGATAAATAACGCGAACCGGCCGCGTAAGAAACCATGGACATGGCAGGAATAGGAGAGAAACCAGAAATACGATCTGGCCCGTAGGTTTTGGCTGTATAGATATTCGATGCAGCAATAATTTCGTTCACTTCGTCCCAATGAGCACGAACAAAGCCACCCAAACCGCGACGCTCTTTGTATTTTTTTGCGCGGGTAGGATTTTGCACTATAGATTCCCACGCAAGCACAGGGTCACTAAACTCTTCGCGCGCCTCGCGCCATAGCTCCATTAATGCTTGACGAATTTTTGGGTACTTCAAACGGTTCGCACTGTAAATATACCAAGAGTAA
Organism: uncultured Cellvibrionaceae bacterium; assembly: GCA_964653305.1. Taxonomy (GTDB): domain Bacteria; phylum Pseudomonadota; class Gammaproteobacteria; order Pseudomonadales; family Cellvibrionaceae; genus Cellvibrio. The sequence goes on from CAZZEV010000262.1 coordinate 676, forward strand.
CTTGCACCACGTGGACAACCGCGCGGCTCATGATTGGGAAGGTCTGGACGTGTGCGAGGATAATCTGTTTGCTGAGTTTCCCAAGTAATCAAACCATCCTTCACATAAATTTTCCAACTGCATGAACCTGTGCAGTTCACGCCGTGAGTAGAACGTACAATTTTGTCGTGCTGCCAACGTTGACGGTAGCCCTGCTCCCAGCTGCGATCTTCATTGGTGGTAACACCATGCCCATCGGCAAAGGGTTCTTGACGCTTTTTAAAGAAACGTAATTTATCGAGAAGATGACTCATCGTGGGACGACTCCTTAACTAATGTATCGCGCGATATGCCTGCGTAAAAAGCAAACGTGAAACGCGTTAGAATTAATTGCCCGTAATCACAAGACAATTTGCAACTCAATAGTGCGACATTAGTTGACGCTTAACCAGTAGCGGGGATTTTGCAAAATCACTGCAAGATACCTACAAAGTGGTAGCAATACATTTTGTTAAGTTGTTGTTTTTATTGTTAAATAAATTAAAGAGCAGCTAAAGAAATAGCTTTTAAAATGCGCCCAAACTTAAAGGAGTACCACCAAGATACAGGCATTAAAAACCAATTAAAGCGCAAAAAAAATCGCCACTGACTAAGGGAATCAGTGACGATAAAAAATTACCAGAACTCAATAGAGCGAAGGCTTAATAAAGCATGTGGAAACTCAATTTTCGTGCAAGGAACGCAATACATCCATCGCCGTAATCACACCAATCACCTTATTATTCTCTGTAACGAAAACGCGGTGAATATGTTTATTCAATAACACCTGGGTAACATGCTCAAGCGGCGATTCAACATCAACCGCTATCACTTCTGGCGTCATTATTTGGTGAACAGTGCAATTTTTGTCGGCATCCTTTACCCATGAACGCAAATCTTCTTGATTGATGTCGTGCCCGCAACTATCACGATAATGGTTGCGCATGATGCTGCCCTTTTCACCATCATTCATATTGTTAAATCTAAACACATCACCCACGCTAACAATACCGACCAATTCGTGGTCAGATGCAATCACTGGAACAGCTGAAATTTGATGCTTAATGAAGAACTCTGCCAAGCGATGAATTGTCCACCCCTCATAAGCAGTGAGCAAATCTGGCGACATAATATCGCCTGCCGATAATGCGGTTGCTTGCATAGCCATAGATTCTCCTACTGAGGCTGTTGAGATGACGAATAAAATGGGCAGCTCTTGAATAAACTTATCGTTCAATTTCAGATTTTTAGCAAATAATCATCAGAGATACCCACAAAGGGGTAGATGGTGCAAAACCTAAAAAGCAAGGTATCATGCTGCTTGCCCTCCAATGCTAATTGTTGAAATCCATGAAAATTCCGCAGAAAAAATCGTCTATCGTTGTGCGTATTAGCCTCGCATTAGCCTGCATAGTTTTATTAGGTATGACGACTATGCTTATCTCCTATTGGATTTCTGAAAAAGCTGAAAATGATTCGCTGGCCATTAATATTGCGGGTTCATTGCGCATGCAGAGCTACAAGATTGGGCTTATGTCTATTAGTGGCAACCTTAATGCAGCTGAATTTTCACAAGTCAAAAACAAAATGGATAACACGTGGAAGCATCCTGTATTTGATCGCATGCGTCATGAAAAACCACGCATCAGCGATCTTTACGATAAGGCATTCTTAAACTGGCAAGAGCATGTTGCCCCTGCGATTAACAGCACTCATTCAAATCCAGATTTACAGCGAATTTTAGATCAACAAGTGCTGCTCTTAGATCAACTTGTTACCGCCATTCAGGTAGATGCGGAACAAAAAGTACGCAGTTTTAGATTGGTACAAATTATCGCACTCTTTACTACCCTCTTTGTTTCTGTGTTGGTTATGTACGCATTAAAAGTAAAAGTTGAGCAACCACTTACTACATTAACTAATGCAGCCAAACGTATTTCACAGGGAGATTTTGATTACCGCATAGCACCTATGGAAGCCAATGAACTTGGCGTTTTGGCAGAAACGTTAAATACCATGAATGGCGCCATAGGTTATATGTATGAAAACCTTGAAAAACAGGTAGATGAAAAAACTGATGCGCTGCAAAAATCTAATACCGCTTTGCAGTTTTTGTACGACAGCGCGCGCTATATTATTGAACATAATCCAGAAGGTATAAATTTCGACGAAATAATTTCGCGCTTATCGTTAGTGGCAGGGGTGAACAATATAGAGCTGTGCTTAATGACCAATGTAGGTAACAGCCCTTACCTGCAAATAAAACCTGAAAGCGATGTAGACCATGAATTATGCGCTGCACAAACTTGTGACAAATGCTTATCCAGCCGTGGAGTTGTAGAAACCTCTGCCACTGAAACCATCTATCGATTTTTACTTAACCGAGAACAGCGCCAATTTGGTTTAATTGTGTGTAAATTACCCGCCAAGCAAACCCTATCCATATGGCAAGAACAATTAATACAATCAGTAACGGATCAACTCGCGATAGGTTTAAGTTTAAAAACCGATGAAGACCAATCGCGCCGTGTAGCCGTATTGCAAGAGCGCAATGCAATAGCACGCGAACTTCACGATTCTTTAGCGCAGGCACTATCCTATTTAAAAATTCAAGTAACACGCTTGAACTCCGCCATCAACAAAGAAGACAAATCCACCATGGTGGATGTTGCAGATGAACTAAAACAAGGCCTCAATAACGCCTATCGCCAACTGCGTGAATTACTAACCACCTTCAGATTAAAGGTAGATGGCGGTGGGTTGAAAAGTGCGCTAGACGCAACCGTTAAACAATTAAGTGAGCAATCAAACTTAAAAATCAACTTAGAATTCAATGTCTTTAATATTCCGCTGACATCCAATGAAGAGATTCATTTGTTACAAATTATTCGCGAAGCCAGCCAAAATGCCATACATCACAGTAAAGGCGACACCCTGCTGATTCAGCTAAAACAGAATTCTGACAAGAAGATAGCCCTAACGATTGAAGATAACGGCGTAGGTATGCCGGAAGCGCCAGAAAAGCTTAATCACTACGGTTTAGCCATTATGAATGAACGAGGAAAACATCTTGGTGGCGAACTAAAAATTCAAAACAACCCCGATGGTGGGGTGAAAGTTTATTTTGAATTCCTGCCAGAATTTATTATCCACCGCAACAAAAACGCTATTGCCGTTACTGATATTACCAGCACGCAGGAGTCGTAAACCGAGTGGAAACTAGTCTTATCCTTATTTCAGGTTTATTTTTTGTAGTCGCCCTACTCTACGCCTGCGTTGGGCATGCAGGCGCATCAGGCTATCTCGCGGTTATGGCGGTTATGGGCTTCGCCCCTGCCACAATGAAGCCTACCGCACTGGCCTTAAATATATTTGTAGCCTCAATTGCCAGCATTAAATTCTATCGCGCAGGTGCTTTTTCAAAACACATTTTTATTCCGTTAATTATTACTTCTATCCCCTCCGCCTATATCGGCGGGCTTATTAGTCTACCGGGATACATTTATAAGCCGCTCATTGGCGCAGTACTTATTTACGCAGCACTACAATCTTTTTATACATCCAACAAATATAACCTTATTGAAACCAAGAGTATTGCACTACCTCACCTGTTGATTACTGGCGTTTTACTAGGTTTTTTATCGGGCGTTTCAGGTGTTGGCGGCGGCATATTTTTAAGCCCTCTGCTATTATTTTTGCGCGCAGAACAACCTAAAGTTATTTCCGGCATAGCAGCAGCATTTATTTTGGTTAACTCAATAGCAGGCTTGCTCGGAGCATTTTCCAGCG
>CAZZEV010000263.1:0-369 GCA_964653305.1 uncultured Cellvibrionaceae bacterium
CATCGTGACCACAGCTATTTATGTTGAGGATAATCCAGATAGGTTGAAGCGATTAACTAATTTAGCATTGCTATAATGTAGCATTATGTAGCATTAAGTAGCATTTGTGTAGCACTTGCAGTGCTACACAAGCAATTATGTAATAATGCAGTGTTTATAAGGGTTTGACGATAATTGATTCAGTATATTAAGCAAAAGTAGCGATGTAGCAGCGTTTTGCGTAAGTCCAGATGATAATAAGACCATTCATTTTGGTGTTGGTGTCCTAAAAATTGTAGCATTTAACTCGTAATAAGTTGCGTTTTTCAGGTTTTGATAGCGAGACGGCAAATTGATATTCTTTAATCCTTATAAATCACAGGTTATGGT
>CAZZEV010000263.1:379-4475 GCA_964653305.1 uncultured Cellvibrionaceae bacterium
GTGATCCCGTCCCATAAGAACGGAGCGTGCGACTTTCACCGCACTCCGCTCAAGCCCTTTCGAAGCCAACTTCGGTTGACCAAGCTATCATGTTTCATCTGGTGCGTGTTTAATAAGTATCCGTTTTGACTTTAAGCCACCCGTTGCAGAGAATCTCTCACGTTTTATAAAGTACTCTGTAAAACGTGGGTCGTATGGTGTCGCCTCGGTTCTTATCTTAATGTGCCTTTTAATGGCAACAGAGTTTGCACTGAATAAATCCACATGCGTGCTCGTGTCACCATTTTTAGAGGTTTTAGCAGAGAAAATCCAGTTTCTTGAGCCCTGACTACGAAAGTATTTTCTTTGTAACCAGTATGCTCCTTTCCCTGGGTGTCTGCGACAAACCCAACTCCACAAAGCCTTGTAGATGCAATAATCAACAAAGCCAAACGTCTCCTTTGCGCAGCTAAACCGAAAATAATTTGCCCATCCTCTGATTTTTGGATTTAACAGGCGAATTAAATTTTCCGGTTTTGCTGTGGGATTTGACTTAATTATTTCTCTGATGTTAGCTAAAAAGCGTTTAGTGCTCTTCTTCGAGGGCTTTGAGATGTATTTGCCCTTATATTTGCGAACATTTATACCGAGAAAATCAAACCCGTCATCGATGTGCGTGATCTTGGTTTTTTCTCGAGAGAGCTCAAGACCTCGCTCACATAGAAACGACTCTACCACCGGCTTCACTTTTGTTTCCAACACTTCTTTCGAAGATCCCGTTATAATAAAGTCATCCGCATAAATGCTGAAATTTACTTTATATTTGCGTTTGGAGATGACCTTGAGTACGGCCCGCTCCAGTCCGCCGAGTGTTAAAACAAGAAGTGTCGGGGACGCTAGGCCACCTTGCGGAGTGCCGAATTCCGTTTGATGAAAGACGTCTTGATCGACGTAGCCAGCCGTTAGCCATTTACCCAAAATTTCTTTATCCATCGGGATGTTTTCCCGTAGCCAATCATGGGAAATTTTGTCAAAACATGATTTAATATCCGCCTCGAGAATCCATTGTGACGAGCTTTTCTTTGCTAGCGCATTGAAGCAAGCCGCGAGGGCATCGGCCGCCGAACGCTTTGGGCGAAATCCGTAGCTGTTCTTGTCCGCATAAAATTCCGCTACTGGATCCAGTGCTAGCAAGTGTAATGCTTGCATGGCCCTGCATTTCATAGAGGGAATTGAAAGTGGTCTTTGGCGTCCGTCCTTTTTAGGAATATAAATCCGTCTTAGCGGTTGGGTTTGATAACCCCTCCGGTTTAATGACCGAGCTGCCTCCATTTTCTGTTGTGGTGTTTTCCAAATGATTTTATCTATCCCGGGCGTTTTACCCCCTTGATTTTGCACAACTCGTCTCACTGCTAATACTTTAGCGTGAAATGAGTGCGTCAGTATCCACTGCAATGCTTTTACTTTGCCATGGCGACCTTCGCTAATAGCTTTCGCAATACGCACCTGTAGTCGATGTACTTCGGATTTTGTGTTTTTCCAATTGATAGAATTCCACATTTCTGAAGATGAGGATGCACCAGTCAGCGGTGTTATTACTGCTGCCGTCATTTGCTTTCCCTCATGCCAACGATTCTCCAAATTATCTTGCGCTAAAGACCAGTCAGCCGTGGGCTCACTTTCGTGTCGAATTATGTTTCAATTCGTATCCTCCCCATTACAGCGAGGCATTCGCTTTTGCTGACCTCCTACACCCACACAACCATAGGTGAATCTTGCGACGCACTGTCCCAAAACATTGGGAGTTGTATGGGGTTGCCACGTTCCACTTCACAAACCGAATGGGTTAGGTTCTTTCTATCCGCCGACCGTCTTGTTATCCGTGAAGGCCGGAAATGACAGCCTGCCTTCTTGACGGTAGTACCATTTTGGTTAGAGCCTATCAGCACTTTTGGCTCCTTTTCCTGTCACGACGTTTATACGAAAGTTTACATTACATTAACCATACCATTCATCCCTAGTGCCTCTCCACCGTAGTGCTGGCAGATTCGACTTATCCTCACGGACTTATCTACGGTTTCCCGCGGCTCCATTGTCCCCAAAGCTTCAGACCATCGGATTACTCCAATCGCATGTCTGGGTAGAGAACTACTGACGGAACAGTAGGTTGCTTTCAGGTGGCTGCCTGCTGCAACAGTTTGTTTAGCGACATCGTGTCGCACGTCATTTTCAGAAGTGAACTGCACGGATGTCAGAAGGCGACTTCATTCGATCATAAATCAAGTTGCTAGTAGCCGAAATATCACACTCAGCAAAAAATAATTGGCGTGGATTCTTTATTGTTTTTCTAGGTATGAGGAGTCCTGTCAGCAATAAGTTGACGTTTTTTAAACGAAGAAAAGTCATTTTCTAGATTTTGTAACCGATCGGATATGGAGGATAACTCCTTATTAATTTTGTGCATTTGTTTTTTGCTTAAAAATTTATAAAAGCAAATGGACACAGTAGAAACTGCAACACTATAGCCTGTTACCATGATTTCAAATTCATACATTTTGAATGTCCTTTAGCGATTAACGCTATCGATATTTTTTGCCAATTCAATTACCCTCTGAGTAATACTTGGATCATATGCCATATTAAGACACTCAAGCTGCCGAAAAAAATTCTGGTCATACCATTCTACATTATAAATAAATCCATTTTTTTGTTTGCCCTCCACCTCAACTATAGTAGCTTTTCCATTGATATCAGTCCTAGCGTCTTCCTTAGGAATAATAACGGATCCATGTGTTAATTTGATATTATTTTCTTTGAAGTTGCATGTTCCAATGCCACTTTTATCAAAAAATTGCACAATTCCGGCCCAGCCTTGATCGGTTATGTAAGTAGTATAAGGAGCATAACCTATCATTCTTGTTACCTGGTTTTCTGGAACCGCAATAAAGTTATAAGCCATTTTTATTTCACTGAGTTTTCTATGTAATTGCTCACTGTCTGGGCCATAGTTTAACGAGTTCCAGTGTAAGTCTTTAGAGGACATAGATTTAATGCTAAGTAATGTTTTAACCTCAGGTTTTTCTGCTCGAATATAACCAAATTTTCTTATATCCATCATATTTTTTAGGCGCGTTTGTTTAAATTGCTTATAATTAGCCATTTTATTTGCGGGCATTATTGTTACACCACCATCTGGTGTAGGTAGGCCTTGTGCGGCAAAGTGTTTTTTTGTCCACTCCAGGCGCTTTGCTTCAATCTCTTTCATATCCATTTCTTCAGCAAAAATACTGAATGATAGAAAGGAGCTAAGAATAAAAATAACTATTTTCATACTGACCTCATATGTTAATGATCCCACCAACCACTATCTAACCCACAATCAACAGCCATTGTTACAACGTCCAATCTTTCTCTGCCATTTGGATAAAAGAAATGATACCCTACAACATACCAATGATCGCCTCTTGAAGAGTAAGCTTCAGTTGGATGATAAGCTGCGGCACGCCAAGTATAAGCTTTCCCTGTGTTTATTACATGCACAGGATAGGGTTCTTTGATCGAGAGAAAATGATGGCTTTCTACTCGCCACCAATATGAGTGACCTAAATGCCATGTCACCGACTCATTAAATCCACCACAATTAGCGCGGCTGTGAGCAGTTGGCGCTACAGCTCCAGAAAAACTGACTGTTGATGCTAGAAATAAAATTATAGAAGTTGCTACACGCATATCAAGCTTGTCCTTAATATTCAAATTACCGCGTAGAGTTTGTAGATGACGAATGGTATACAGATTACACGAAATACTACAAACTGTAGAGTTAAAAATACGCTTTTTTATTGTTGATTTTTAAAGATCAGAAAACATCTACACATTAGACAAGAGAGCGACTATAACTATTGAATAGATTAGACAATCTCGAGCAATTTTTTTCCATCTTCACGTAAATCTCCATTGGGCGCGAGATGTCTATATAAAGTTTGCTTGGTTATGCCCAACTCTTTACACAACGGACCAATCTTAGTTTCAAGCTGGCCAAGTGAAGCCATGGCAAGTCTTAATTTCGCTTGCGTCATTTTATAAGGTCGGCCACCTTTACGGCCACGAGCTCTAGCTG
>CAZZEV010000264.1:0-4444 GCA_964653305.1 uncultured Cellvibrionaceae bacterium
GAACAAAGTCGGTTTTCTAACGCAGGAGGCTATGAAAGATCCCAATTCGTCTGCCATGCAAAGTGGTTTTGCGAGCATAGAGGCCAGAATGGCCACAGCCATGGGCTATGTGTGGCTAGACTCCGATGGCAACAGCCGCGCCGCGCAACTCAATGCTGGCAAACAATGGTTGCGCCTTCACTTGAAAGCAACGGAGCTAGGACTTGTTATGCAACCCCTGAGTCAGGCCTTACAAGAGTTCCCAGAAATGCACGTTAACTACCAACAACTGCACAGTCTGTTAAAGATTAACTCGCCAGCGCGCGTGCAAATGTTCGGCCGTATTGGTTATGCAAAATTTGAGGGACCAAGTCCTCGTTGGCCGCTGGATACCATTTTCATTCGCAGTTAATAAGTAGGAACGACATGAATCATCCTGAAAATGTTTTTATGAGTTTCTTTAAAGAAATTTTCACGCTCGAACAATTAGCGCGTAACCGAATGGAGCGCGCTTTGCCCAACGACATGAAAGTCTCGCATTTCACGGCGCTTAGCTATCTTGTTAAAAAAGATACACCAAGCAGCCCCGCTGAACTGGCGAGCGCATTTCAGGTATCGCGGCCCACCATGACCAACACCTTACAAAAACTCGAAGCGAAAAATTATATTTGTGTGAGTGCAGATTTGGAGGATGGACGAGGAAAACTGGTTATGATTACGCAGGAAGGCAAGAATGCCTTCCATATTGCCGTGCAATCACTAGCGGAAATGTTTGGCGATGTCGCCAACGCCATGGGCGAAGAACCTTTTAAAGAAGCGTTGATCCCTTTGACAAGTATTCGTGCTTTTATGGACGTCTCTCGGTAATTAACGCTAGCGCAATAGCTATTGCCCGCGCATAAACATTTTGTCGAGTTCATCGAGCGATTGCAGCAACCACGTGGGGCGGCCGTGATTGCATTGGCCACTGCGTTCGGTGGCTTCCATATCGCGCAGCAGTGCATTCATTTCGGGAATCGTTAATTTACGATTGGCGCGCACCGAGGCGTGACAGGCCATAGTGCCGAGAATTTCATTAATGTGATGTTGAATACGCTCGCTGCTGCCATGCTCAATTAAATCGGAAAGTACATCGCGCACTAGCTGTTCTACTTTTGCGCGATTTAATACCACTGGCACTTGGCGAATCAATAAAGTTTCTGGGCCAGCACGCTGTAATTCGAAACCAAGATTTCTAAAAATCTCGTAAAACTGTTCCGCGCAATCGGCTTCTTTTTGGCTAATCGCAATCGACTCAGGCACCAATAGCGGCTGCGTTTGAATCCCACCGCACGCAAACGATTCTTTCATGCGCTCGTAAGTGATGCGTTCATGCGCTGCATGCATATCCACCACAATTAAACCTTGCGCATTTTCGGCGAGAATATAAATACCTTTTAGTTGCGCTATGGCGTAACCGAGTGGTGGAATATTTTCGTCGCCGCTGTCAGGCATAATTGTTGACGACGAAAATGCAGGCGCAGCTTGATGCAAATCGCCGTAAGTTTTTAATTGTTCATTTACGCCCGACGAACGCGAATAATTATTTTGATTGGCAAAGGGATAAGCTTGCGATCCCGAAAAAGATTGTGTAGGCGCAGCACGCAAACCTAAAGTTTCTTGCCCACGAAATTCACCAGCCGCCACACCTTGTGGTGCTGGAGATGACTGCAAAAATTCATCTGCGTTTTCTTGCGATCCCTTTGCCAACGATGACTCAGGCGTTACATTCGCTAATGCGCGATGCAAACTCGAATAAATAAAATCGTGCACGCTACGGTTATCGCGAAAACGCACTTCATGTTTGGTGGGATGCACATTGACATCTACCGTAGAAGGATCAACTTCTAAATACAAAACGAATGCAGGATGACGACCGTGGTACAACACATCTTGATAGGCTTGGCGTACCGCGTGGCTTACCAACTTATCGCGAATAGCTCGGCCATTCACATAAAAATGTTGGAGGTCAGCTTGGCTGCGCGAAAATGTAGGCAGCGCAACCCACCCCCATAAACGCAAACCATTGCGCTCTATTTCAATATGAACCGCGTTTTCCATAAACGCGGGGCCGCACACTTGGGCAACGCGACGCTCTTGTTCCAATTGCGAATCACCGGCGCGCCACGAATAAATAGCGCGGCCATTGTGGCGCAAATTAAAGGCAACATCGAAACGCGACAGCGCTAAACGTTTCACTACATCTTCAAGATGCGTATATTCGGTTTTCTCAGTGCGCAAAAATTTGCGGCGCGCAGGCGTGTTAAAAAATAAATCACGCACTTCTACGGTAGTGCCACGCGGGTGAGGCGCAGGCGACACTTCCGTTTCCATATCGCGGCCTTCGGCCACAACTTGCCAGCCTGCGCTATCGTCGTTGGTACTACTCAATAATGTTAATCGCGCAACGGAACTGATGGAGGCCAATGCCTCGCCGCGAAAACCTAAAGTGGCAACGGCTTCAAGATCATCTAACTCATAAATTTTACTGGTGGCGTGGCGACTCAACGCCAGTGGCAAATCGTCTTTATCAATACCGCCGCCGTTATCACGCACGCGCATTAATTTTATGCCGCCGTCTTCCACATCAATTTCTAAACGCGTTGCGCCGGCATCCAATGAATTTTCTAACAGTTCTTTAATCACAGACGACGGCCGTTCAACCACTTCACCGGCGGCGATTTGGTTTGCTAAGCGTGGGCTGAGTAATTTTATGCGTTTCATTATATTCATTAAGTGCACTAACTATTGCGCTGGAATTTTTAGGGTTTGGCCAAGCAGTACATTATCGGTTTTCATATTGTTAGCCGCTTTAATACTGCGCGAGCTTACGCCGTACTTTAGCGCAATGTCGGTGAGCGTATCGCCACGCACCACCAAATGTTTACGCACGGCAGTCTTGCTTGCAACCGGCTTAGTCTTTGCGGGTGCAGCTTTTTGAGTACTTGTTTTCTCCGCAACCTTTTTCACACTGCTGGATTTGGCCGCTGAATCTGCGCGCGAATTATCAGGCGCGCAACAAGCCGATGGTGATTGCACTTGAGCGATTGGATGCAAGGCAAAGTATTGACGCACGCCTTTAAAAATCGCCTGCGCCATGCGCTCACGATATTCAGGGGTCGCTAACTTTTTGGCTTCGCCGGTGTTAGATATGAACCCTGTTTCCACTAAAATGGAAGGAACATCTGGCGATTTCAAAACAATAAAGCCCGCTTGTTCAACATGCTTTGCATGCAGCGGTGCGATGGCAGAAATCGCATTCAATACTTTGCTGCCCACTTGCAAACTTGAGTTCACCGTTGCCGTCATAGAAAGGTCAACTAAAACGCCTGCAAGTTGCGGGTCTTTATCTTCTAAACTAACGCCGCCGACTCGACCAATCAAATCTGAATCATTTTCACGCTGCGCCAAAAAACGCGCCATTTCACTCGTGGCACCTTTGCGCGACAAAGCAAACACGGATGCACCATAAGCACTGGCGTTGGTAAAAGAATCGGCGTGGATTGAAATAAACAAATCCGCTTTCATGTCGCGCGCAAAATCGCGGCGTTTTTGCAATTCAATAAAATAATCGCCCGTGCGTGTTAGCCGCGCGTTGTAACCGGGTTGCGCGTTAATGATGCGCACCAGATCTCTCGCAATAGACAAGGTGACGTCTTTCTCACGCATATTTTTAGGGCCAAGCGCGCCAGAATCCGCGCCGCCGTGACCAGCATCTACCGCAATTAAAATGGGGCGACCACTGGAAGCAGAGACCGGTGCAGGAACTTCAATTTGTGGCGTTGATTCTGCTTGTTCACTTGGAGCGTTATCGCCCATCAGTGCTTCAATATTTGCAGACTCGCCTGTAGTTGCTGCCGTTGCTTTTGCACTGGCTTTAGGACTCGCTGAAGCATTCATTGCACCCGCATTGCTCCTCGCATTACCGATTGGCTCATTGGGCGCATCGTGCAAATCAATTACCAAACGGTCATCGCTGTCATCGCGCTTTTTGAGTAAAAAACTTTTAGGCGAAATGGTGTGTTTTAAATCGAACACCAATCGCACGTCTGTATCATTCACCACCGAAGGACGCACGATTTCAATCGGCGTTGACGCAAGGGAGAGCTTGGCAACCGAGGCTTTTAGATCGCTATTGGCAACATCCAAAATAATGCGAGTGGGGTTGCTGGCGAGCACCAAGTTATAACGAACAGGGGCATCCAAATCCAATACAATGCGGGTATAACCCTCGGCACGCCAAACCCGAACATTTTTAATCGTCGCCGCCTGCGCCAACTCCACACAGCAGAGCGCTAAAACGCACAGGGTCAGGCGCACGGCGTTAGAAAATAAAGGAAGCGTAAATCTCAAAAACACCCAGAAAACCTATCTGGCGACCACGACATCTTGATTGGTGAAGTGATCGACTTTGGCTGTCACGCAG
>CAZZEV010000265.1:0-4439 GCA_964653305.1 uncultured Cellvibrionaceae bacterium
GTAGGGCAGTGACCCGCTCGGCAAATTGAATACGCAAAATTTAAATCCAATAGGTTTGAATCCAAATCTCGCTCAGCAGTGTCTCAGTTGTAGGTTCCGGTTTATTAACTTCTCCACGCAGGGTCATGTTATGAAAATCCAATTATGTTCAAGATTGTCTGTTTTAGCGGCTATCGCCTTCACCTTCTCTGTGGAGACGGCATGCGCCGATGATGTAATCGCCAAAGCCTACGATATTAAAGATGTATCCGAATTGGTGGTTAGTGGCGGTGGGCGGGTACAAATTACCCAAGGCGATACTGAAAGTCTGCGAGTTGAGGCCAACAGCGAGGTGATGGAGCGAGTAAAGGTTGATTTAAGTGGAGACAAACTCAGCCTGAGTGTTAGGAATACTAAAAACGGTTTTAGCTTTTTTGATTTATTTAAGCATCGCAACGACGAAGTGCTCTATGTAGTACAGCTTAAAAAGCTTAACTATTTGGGATTGTCGGGCGCTTCTCGCGCCAATATTGGCAATTGGGTTGGGAGCGAGATGAAGTTAAATGTGAGTGGTGCCGGCACAGTGAACTTCACCAGTTTGCGCGTGGATGATTTATTTATTGAATTGACTGGCGCGAGTAATGGTCACGTACAAATGCTCACCGCAAATAAACTGAAGTTCGAACTGTCTGGTGCAGCCAATATGGAGATAAAAGGTGCAAGTCAGGCGAGCTTTTTAAAAGTAGGCGCAAGCGGAGCAAGCAATTTCCATGGGAAATTATTAAAAGTTACGCAAGCCGATGTTGATGCCAGCGGTGCCTCCAATATTGATGTGAATACCACGGAGTTTTTGAAAGCGGGCGCCAGTGGCGCGTCCAACATTCGTTACCTTGGGCAACCTAAGTTGGAGAGTAACTCCAGTGGAGCGAGCAATATCAAATATCTCAAGGAGTAGCTCTATTTGTGTGGCAATTGCCCCACAGCGTGCTGTGGGGCTTTTTTATGCCTGTGTGTTCAGACATTACATTTTTCCTCATGGTGTAGATTCATCGGCTTGTTGCAAGGCAACACCGGCTGTATAGTCATGAAACTTCCTCGGTTAATTGCGGGGGGATTTCGGTAGGCCGTCGGGTTTGCAACTCGTACCCAAATACATTTATTACTCAGGGAAATAGAATGCAGGTTTCAACTCTTCAATTAATAATTCGTTCATTCAAGTTGTTAGCGGTCGTTAGCGTGCTCACAGGTTGTGGCGGCGGTGGCGGTGGTAGTAGCGCAGCAAATTTTGGTGATAATATTTCAACGCCTGTGACGAATACCACGACAGATGGCGTGCTCCGCCCTTCGGTCGCAAATTCTGTCTACAGTGCAGACATTGTTAATTGTGTGAAAATTGTAAACGATGATCCTGTGACATCGTGCAAACTCAGTGTCCTGCCATTTATTGGCCAGCACAATAACCTGCCCACCAAAGCCGATATTTTGGCGAAAACGGTAGTTTCCCACCCGTGGATGACCACCCGTTTCAGCCAAGTGCTAGATCAAATGCCGAAGGATATTTTTCTACTCTTTCGCGGTGTGACTGCAGTGGTTATCGCGGCAGACATTCGACCCTCTCACTATCGCTCCGATACGGGGGCAATATATTTAGACCCTGCGGATTTATGGTTAAATTTTGAAGAGCGCTCAACAATTTCCAAGGCAGAAGACTTTCGCAGTGGCTTTTCAGACGGGCTAGCTTTCCGAAGTTTGTGGCGATACGTGCAAGGGAATAAATATGCCTATGACTATTATGATTTAGATGGCCCGGTTAGCTCACGCTCAATTGGTGATGTAGTGCGCCCAATTGCGAGGTTATTGTTTCACGAGCTTGCACATGCGAATGATTTTATGCCGCCGGCATTGGTAACTCAGGTAAACCCTCAATTGACTGCCTCTGCTGCTATAGCAAATGTAGAAAATTCATTTACGTCTACGAGCTTAAAATTGCAAAGCCCACTGAACTCTCAAATGCAATTCGATTTGGCGCGCGTAATGTTCCGTGGTGTTACAGCAACTAGCAATCAAAAAACATTGTCTGCAGAGCAAGTTGGTTTGGATTTTTCAATCGACGGTGCGAGCGATTCCTACAACTACTCCAGCCAGTTTGAAGACCTTGCCATGCTCTTTGAAGAGGTGATGATGAAACGCCACTTTAATATCGATAGAGAGCTTGCATTTACGGATGCGCCACCGGCAACAGGAGCAACTTGTGCAAACTATGTTGTACGCTGGGGTGTTAGAAATCGCATTGGTGATCCTATGGTCCAAGCGCGCGCACAAATAATTGTGAGTAAAATTCTGGGTATCACCGACGCATCTCCCTATTTTGCTGGCCTGCCGGTGCCGCGCGAAATGATGAAAAGCGTCGATTGGTGTCAAAATCTATCGAGTGCTTCGGCAAGCCTTAATGGCGTTTCGCAAAAAATGTCAGATCGGCCTGTACCAGAAAGGGATTTGCTGCCTCCGCATTAATGCGAGGTGTAGCGCTATTTCAGCCGCGCGCAGCTGCTAACAGGTTCGTTAGCAGCTGTTTTTTTATTTATCATTTGGATGTGATATTACTCATCCTGAATCTTTAATTGAGACGATTTGCTCATGTTTTTGATCAGATTTTTTTCGGCGGTTCTTCTTCTACTAATTGCTCAGTTGTCTGTTGCGCAAACAGACGTTCCGCCAAGCACCGCTAGCTTTGACCAGCCGGCCGGCGAAATAGACGAAGTTCTAGTGATTGGTGAGCAGCCTGGCCCTGGGTTATGGCTAGTTTACAAAGGCGATCACGTGTTGCGTGTATTGGGCACTATTTCTCCTATTCCTAAAAATATGCAATGGCACTCCAAGCAGGTGGAGGCCGCGCTTGCGGAATCGCAGGAATTTATTACGCCGCCTGGTGTAAAAGTTGATATTGGTTTTTGGGGAAAGGTGGGTTTGTTACCTTCGCTAATCGGCATTAAAAATAATCCGGATTCGAAAAAGTTAGAAGATGTTTTGGCTCCAGAGCTTTACGGTCGATGGGTCTTGTTAAAAGAAAAATATATAGGCAAAGATCAGGATATTGAAAAGCAGCGCCCCATTTTTGCGGCATCCACGCTGTTTAAAAAGTCTATTGAAAAATCAGATTTAGTCTCAAATGAACGTGTGCGCTGGGCGCTTGAGAATGTAGTGCGCGATAATAAAATAAAAACAACTCAGCTTCGTGTGATGCACGAACTACAAAGCCCGCGTGCCGCCATAAAAAAATTCAAGAAATCAACCTTGGATGATGTTCAATGCTTTGCAAAAACCTTAGATCGCTTGGAATCTGATTTGGATGCAATGCGTGCTCGCGCCAATGCTTGGTCCGTTGGCGATATTAATGCCTTACGCAATTTGCCCTATGTGGATAATAGGGCAGCGTGTGAAGATGCGGTTCTCAATTCGGAACTGGCTCAAGATCAAGGATTGCAGGATATAAAAACAACCTTGAAAAATAGCTGGTTAGAGGCTGCGGAAACCGCCCTCGCAAATAACGCCCATACGTTTGCAAGCTTACCTATGGAAGAACTCTTGAGGCCAGATGGTTATTTAGCCGCTCTGGCCGCTAAGGGGTATAAAGTGGAGGCTGCAGAATAAAGAATATTCTGCAGTAGAGGGTCAATGAGATTTATTGTTTGCGTAGAATGCGAAGAATACGGTTGTAATTAACCTCGGTAATCATCCAAGAGTTTCCACCGCTGGTGTTTACGAACTGAATAACAACCGTATCTATATCTTTATGGTAGCGTGCAATGCTTGAGTAGCCGCCCAACAACCCAGTGTGCTCGTATACATAAATAGAAGCGTAAACAGCTTGCGCTTCAGCCCCTAATAATGAGCCATCATTCAATGCCCGCAAAAAAATTCCAACATCCTGCGCGCTTGCAACCATTGAGCCGCCAGCGCCTACAAAGTTTTGGGTCTTTAAGTCTCCCTCATAGCCAATGTAGTAACCGCTAACAACATCCTGTAAATCCACTTCGCTCAATAAACTAAAGGTGTGTGTAAGTTTCAGTGGCTCAAGAATTTCTTGTTTAATAAAGCGGTGATGACTATATCCCAAGGTCTTATCGATAATCCTACCAATCAACAAATAATTGGTATTGGAATAGCGGTAATCTGTATCGGGTTTAAAATCGGCAGGCTTATCTAGCCCGAATTTTAGTAAACCATTAGCGTCCGCAGGTAAATTTTCCCAGGGGAATTTGGGGTCATCAATAAAATTGGGAATGCCACTGCGATGCTGCAGCATCATCCGCAGCGTAATTTTATCTGCATTTTCAATTCGTCCCGCAAGCTCAGGCAAATAATCAGTGAGAGTTTTATCCAGCGATAAACGTTTGTTGCTAACCAATTTTACAGTGGCGGCGGCGATATAAAGCTTGCTAATACTCGCTATTTTAAAT
>CAZZEV010000266.1:0-4434 GCA_964653305.1 uncultured Cellvibrionaceae bacterium
CAGTTCGCTCATTCACTTCATAGGCGGTTTCTGCAATGCGACGAATTCCGTCTTTAGTGAAATGAATGGTTACACCTTCCGTATTTAAAAGTGCAATTTGTTGTTCGGTAAGCGAAGCGGTCGGCTCGGTGAGGATGCGCTCAAAATCATCCGGTGTTAGGGCGTGCAGCTCTACGCGAATCGGCAATCGACCTTGCAGCTCAGGAATTAAATCCGAAGGTTTGCTTAAGTGAAATGCACCGGAGGTGATAAACAAAATATGATCAGTTTTAATCATTCCGTGTTTTGTAGAAACCGTGCAGCCTTCAATCAGGGGGAGCAAATCGCGCTGCACGCCTTCGCGTGAAACATCGGCACCACTGACATTACCGCGGCGTGCAACCTTGTCAATTTCATCAATAAACACAATGCCATTTTGTTCAACGGCGGCGACGGCTTGAGCTTTAATATCTTCTTCGCTCACCAGTTTTCCTGCTTCTTCATCTTGCAATTGCTTGAAGGCTTTTTTAACGGTGAGTTTGGCTTTTTTGGTTTTGTCGCGGCCTAGGGATGAAAACATACTCTGCAATTGATTGGTCATGTCTTCCATGCCGGGTGGGGCCATAATTTCTACGCCCACGCTGGTGGCTGCTACATCAATTTCAATTTCTTTATCGTCTAGCTCGCCTTCGCGCAATTTTTTGCGAAAGATTTGGCGAGTTGCTGATTCGTGTTTGGTTTCTTCGCTTGCTAAATCGCGTGCGGGTGGGAGCAACACATCTAAGATGCGCTCTTCCGCCGCTTCTGCTGCGCGAAACTCAACACTTTTAACGGCTTGCTCGCGGCGCAGTTTGATGGCTACATCAACGAGATCGCGAATAATGGATTCTACATCGCGGCCTACATAACCCACTTCGGTAAATTTGGTGGCTTCTACTTTAATAAAAGGCGCATTGGCTAATTTTGCTAAG
This sequence comes from uncultured Cellvibrionaceae bacterium, assembly GCA_964653305.1. GTDB lineage: Bacteria > Pseudomonadota > Gammaproteobacteria > Pseudomonadales > Cellvibrionaceae > Cellvibrio. Next base: position 951 of record CAZZEV010000266.1, read on the forward strand.
CGGCGCGCAATCTCCGTTTTGCCTACTCCGGTTGGGCCAATCATCAAAATATTTTTAGGCGTAATTTCACCGCGCATATCTTCGGGTACTTGCATGCGGCGCCAGCGGTTGCGCAAGGCAATAGCGACCGCCCGCTTTGCGTCTTTTTGGCCGACAATATGTTTATCTAATTCGTGCACGATTTCGCGCGGAGTCATGGAGGACATAAAAAACTCTTACAATAAATTAATAATCCAACACTTCAATCGTGTGGTTGTGATTGGTGAATACACAAATATCGCCGGCAATTTTTAACCCTTTTTCAACGATAGAACGTGCATCTAATTCGGTATTTTCCAGCAACGCGCGCGCCGCAGCTTGCGCATAATTGCCGCCGGAGCCAATGGCAATTAAATCGTCTTCGGGCTGAATAACATCGCCATTGCCGGTAATGATTAAGGAGGCTTCTTTATCCGCTACGGCTAGGAGTGCTTCTAATCTCCTTAGGCTGCGATCCGTTCGCCAGTCTTTAGCGAGTTCCACAGCGGCACGGGTGAGTTGGCCATTGTGTGCTTCAAGCTTGGCTTCAAAGCGTTCAAAGAGAGTGAATGCATCGGCAGTACCGCCAGCAAAGCCGGCGATGACTTGGTTTTTGTAGAGCCGACGCACTTTGCGTGCATTGCCTTTCATTACGGTATTGCCGAGTGAAACTTGACCGTCGCCACCGATAACCACTTGGCCATCGCGGCGAACACACAGAATAGTAGTCACAAAAAATCCTTACAGAATGGGCTGACTTGAATAGTTGAAAGTGGGGGCGGTGCGAGAGATTTCAAGCGGAGCTCAGCACCTAACAGCTAATTTCAATCTGTTAGGTGCCAGTGAGTTTATGGCGGCTTATTTCTTTGCGTTTTTTGCGCGCTTCAATACCAACGCTGTGTATTGATTGTTGACGAGCGATGAACGTGCTGTTGCCAGTTTTTCTTGCGAATCAAATGGGCCGACAACCACGCGATGCCAAATTTCGCCCTTGTGAATTTCTACAGATTCGATGTGCGCATCCAAGTTAAGCAGAATCAATTGAGCTCTTAGTTTGTCCGCTTCACCCTGATTGGGGAAGGAGCCTACCTGCAGGATATATTCAATATTGCTGGCAGGAGTATCTGCCACCTTGTCTGCGTCTCCGATCGTTTCGGTCGCAGGCACAATTTGCTCGCTTTCTTGCAGTAACTTGTAAAAATCAAACCGCGGTTTGGGTGTTTTGGATTCATTTTCCGCAGGTTTGGCTGTTTCAGCTGCGGGATCTTGAGCAGGTTTTGGTTTGTGCAAGGTAAACACTAAGGTCATCGCAAATGCACCGAATATGGCGCCCATAACAAACCAAAGCCATGCGGGTGCAGGCTTACTCTTGGGTGCGGAGGCGCGGCGATTGGGTGCGGCGTTGCGTCGTGCGAAATCTCTACTCATGCTAATAGGTAATCTATTGGTGCGAAAAGGTTGCGCGATTGTAATGGTAATAGGCGGGGGAGTCACTCATCCTGAACTTATGTGGCTCGTGTGGGCATCTAAAGTGAATCAAGCGCTGCTTTGAGAGTGGAAGTATAAGTGTCGAAGTTGTGGATATCGCCGTGACCAGCACCTTCAATTTCTACCAAACGCGCTTTGGGGTTAAGTGTTACCAAGCGCTTGCTGTGTTCGCGGGAGATAAGCCGATCACTGGTGCCGTGCAGTAAAAGAATCTTGGTGTTGAGTTGGGGTAAAAGTTGATCGGTTTTTAAAGGATAACGAAGAATAAACGAGGGTACCCAAGGATAATATTCCTGCGCCATAGCCGTCATGCTTGTGTAGGGCGATACCAATACAACTAAATCAGCAGGTGTTTGAGTCGCGAGCTTAGCCGCCAAACCGGTGCCTAGCGAGCGGCCGTAAAAGACCTTTTTCTTGTCTTTGTAGTTGTGGGCAACGTAGTTCCACGCCTGCAGGACATCATCGTTTAATTGGGCTTCATTTTCGATTTTGCCTGTGCTTTTGCCAAAGCCGCGATAATCGGGCATGAGCACGTCATAGCCTGTGCTCAACCAAAAATCCGTATGGGTAAACCAAGTCTCCAGATTGCCTGCATTTCCGTGTAGAAACAGCACTATACCTTTGCTTTGCGCCGCGGGTTGATGCAAATAGAGCGCATGTAATTTTGCATGGGGTACATCAATAAAGACTTCTGAGGTGTAAGGCAGATCAAACTTGAATTCTGGGTTGAGAGGTTCAGGGTGAAATAACAGTTTTTCTTGTAGGTTCCAAATGGCCGCAACGAGTAATCCCCACACGGCAAATGCAAGCAGTGCCAGCTTAACCAGTCTCCGTCGCCAGCGCTGCAAAAAACTGGGCGGGGGCTGATAGACAGGAATCATTGTTTCGGTAATGGGCTGGTGCATGAGTTTTCAGCAGCGTGGGGATACATGTATTACAGATTAAACCCTATTTTAGATGCGAGCGAATCTGTTTTTTGTCACAGATTTCAGAATTGCTTTAACTCATTTCAGATGAGTAACATCCATCGCATTAGCTCAATGCATTTGCTTTTAACTTTTCTACCCGCTGCGCAAGGAAATATTTGCGTTACGCGCTATCACTTGTTTTAAATTTACTTATTCTCTACGAGACGTGAGTGACGATATTGCCCCATTAAAATAGTCGCCATTACCGTTAATAACAGAGTAACTGCAATATAAATAATTGCCTGCCATCCCAAGCTTTCATAAAGCCAGCCGGTTAATCCAGAAATAAGCGTTATGCAAGCGAAGGTGACAAATTCATTAATCGATTGTAAGCGGCTGCGTAAACCTGGATCTGCAATCTGAGCAAGCAAAGTGCTGCCGCCCATGTACATCAGGTTCCAACCAATCCCCACCGTTAACAATGAAAAATGGAAAACATTTAAATTTGTTCCTAATAATGCCAGAGCGCAACCAGTCAATAAAATGACCACACCCATTAATGCAATTTTTTGTGCGCCAAACCGAGCAATCATTTTTCCGGTGATTAAAGAAGGCGCAAACATGCCCAATAAGTGCCACTGAATAACACTGGCGGCATCGTGCGGGTGATAACCGCAACCAGACATAGCTAATGGGCTTGCGATCATCACCATGCCCATCATGGCGTAGCCGCTGGTGCAAAATAGCATCGCACAAAAGGCGTGAAAATTTATTGAACGAAATGAAAATGCGGGAAGCGACGCACCTTGGCTGCGAGGAGTCAGTGGCACAAAGAATAAAAGTGGTAATGCAATAAAAGCGAGTAGGGCGGTAGCGGCGTAGGAGCCAACATAATCCACACTAAAAAAATGCAAGCTGTGGCTACCAATAAGTGGGCCTATAAATGCTGCTAAAATTCCACCATTTAACACCCACGCAATAGCAGAACCTTTGTGCTCTGCTGATACGGCATCTGCTGCAGCAAAACGATAATACATCGCTGAGGCTTGATATAGCCCCATAAAAATACC
>CAZZEV010000267.1:0-4425 GCA_964653305.1 uncultured Cellvibrionaceae bacterium
CCACTCAATTCATTTCCATTCCCCAGCAAAATAATAGCGAGCACTAACGACCCCTATTGCAGCAAAGAACGCTGCGAATATTTCGCGCAAGCTTGGGGAAGCGAGTTAAGTTTTATTGGAGACCAAGGTCATATTAATGCGAGCGCGGGATTTGGCGCATGGGAGGAGGGATTCAACGAATTTCAAAAATGGATGAAAGCACTTTAAGAAATTGAAGATAAGCTTTTGCGAGTATAGGCTTCTGATTTTTTGTGACTACTGATCTCATCAGATTTGCACTAAACCTTATTGCGCAATCAAATCACCCAAAATTTCAGCAGCCTCTTGCAAATCGGCATCACGAAGTTGTTGCTGAATATCTTCAGGTTTCAGACTAAGTTCTTTAGCGTAATTTTCCAAATGACGACGCTGTTGGTCTGCTGATTTTAGGCGATGATTAATATTCAAAATAACTGTATCTTTTTCACCCTGTTGAGATTGCTTTTTAACCTCAGCGATATAGGTAAATACTGGAAGGTGCTCAACACGTTTTAGATGCTTTACCTTTAGTGACTCAATAGAATACCTTGGCGTCTTAGATTTTAGTTTTACCTCAATATCTTGTTCAGGATAGCTAACCGAAAGTGGTTTAAATTCCGCAGCAGGAAAACTAATATCAGGCAAAACACCAACTGTATTAATCGGTTTACCTTTAGGGCTGTAAAGTGTTGCCATCGACATTTTTAGCGAGCCAGAAGAAACCGTCGTTAAGGATGACACTATGCCCATACCATAAGTTGATTCACCCACCACCAACCCACGCTGATGATCTTGCACGGCTGCAGCGAAAAGTTCTGTACTGCCTGCGGATTGTTTATTGACTAACACCACCAGTGGCTTATTAAAAACAACTAGATTGGGCTTGGCTTCTTGCGGAGAAATTTTACCGTCCATATCTTTTATGTAAGAAGCGGCACCTTTGGATTGAAACAAGCTAAAAAAATTCGCAGCTTCAAAAAAAGCACCGCCGCCATTATCTCGCAAATCCACAACCAAACCATCAAGACTCTTGTTGCTGGGGTCAAGCAAGATTTTTGCTGCATCGCGAGTTGCACTCTTATAGAAATCATCTCCACGTTGCATAGCAGCAAAATCAAAATAAAAACTAGGGACTCGCAAAACACCTATGACGAAGCTCTTATTTTCTTTTTTCTGGCTCAGCGTTTTAAGTGAAACCTCCTGCTCTGTTAAGGTTATATTTTTCCGGGTTAGCTCCATAAGAGTGGTGTTATTAGAACCGCCAAAAGGCAATACCTTTAAATAAACCTTGGTGCCTTTTTCACCTTTTAGCAAACGCAAAACCTTATGCAAGCTTAGATTTGCAAGCTCAGTGAAGTTCCTGTTGTCATTTGAGAGTGCAATGATTTTATCATTCGGGAATAGCTTCCCCTGCGCTGGCGCTCCCTCTACTGCTTTAACCACTGTGGGATAGCCGTCTTGCACATTAATCTCAATACCAACCCCTACCAAATTAAACTCTGTGCTGAATTTTTCATTGTCCACAGGGCTTATGTACTGAGTACGGTCGTCATACAAGGAAAGCAAAACATTCATAGCGGCTTGATAGTTGTTTTCAGACGTTTGCTCACTTAAGGCTTGAGCTTTAAGTTTATAACGCTCTTTGAACCTGTCAAAAACCTTGTCGAGATTGTGTTGTTGTGTTGCTATTTCTAAATAGTCCTCTGCGAGCAAATCACTCCATCGATCTTCACGCTGATCGAGTGAATCAGCCCAATCAACATAACGCACAACAGCCGTTTTACCGCGATAGACATCCAACTTCTCAGCACCTAGCTGAAGCCTCTTTAGGTCATAGGTATTTTTAGCGAGAAGCGCCTGTTGATACAGATTGTAGATATTAAAGAGATTGCGAAGCTTGCCACTTTCAATATCTTTAAATGTAATGGGATATTCTTGCTGAATAAGTGTTATGTCGGCCTTAGTGAAATAGATCTTTGAGGGGTCTAGCGCAGTTAAAAACTTACTTTGAATTTCTTGGGATGTGAGGGCTTTTAACATGCCTTTGCGGATGCTTCCCTCTTCAATCTTACGGATAATTTCTTGCGATAATTTTTCTTGCGAAAGGGTGAATTGAACGGATTGATCTTGAGAGTTGTTCGGCTCAAGCGACACCAGCGCGTCGGATTCTACTGCGTGAGTTAAATGGGAAATGGATAAAAACCACAGACCTATGAGAACAGCCCTACGCAATTTTTTAACAAAACCCATGCTAACTCCCTGACTGACTAAAACAGGCTCACAGATAAAACAATACCTACTTAGTGTTAAAGCAATTTATCTCGCTCTCTAAACCCAAGCAAATACAAAATACCATCCAACCCAAGAGTCGATATTGAATGCTCTGCCGAGGCTTTTACCAAAGGTTTCGCGCGGAAGGCCACACCCAAACCAGCAACACTCAACATAGGTAAATCATTCGCACCATCACCCACCGCAATGACTTGCTCCAGTGCAATGCCTTCTTGTTGGGCGAGCATCGCCAGCAATTCTGCTTTGCGCTGACCATCGACCACTACGCCTTTGACTTCGCCGGTGACTTTGCCATCCACAATATCCAACTCGTTGGCGTACACATAATCTATGCCGAGTTTATTCTGCAAGAAGCGCCCAAAATAATTAAAGCCGCCCGATAAGATAGCGGTTTTGTAGCCAAGTTTTTTTAGCGACGATATTAATTTTTCAGCACCTTCGTTTAAGCGCAAATTTTCAGCAATGCCCGCCAATACAGTTTCATCCAAGCCTTTTAACAACGCCATACGAGCGGCAAAACTTTGTTTGAAATCTAACTCACCGCGCATAGCAGCTTCGGTGATTTCTGAAACTTGTTCACCAACACCAGCCGCTTTTGCCAACTCATCAATTACTTCAGCATCGATCAGTGTTGAATCCATATCGAAACACACGAGGCGGCGATTGCGGCGATAAACTGTATCGCGCTGGAAAGCGATATCAATATTTAAACGCGCAGACAAATCCATAAAATCGGAACGTAGTGCAGCAACATTCGCAGGCATACCGCGCACTGAAAATTCTACGCAGGCGCTATTGGTATTTTCGACTTCGCCCTTTAATACATCCAAAGCGACGCGACCCGACAAGCGATTAATACTATCGATATTTAAACCGTGTTTAGAGGTAATCGCCGTTAACTCGGCAATTTGTGCTGCCGATACTTGACGTGCAAGCAGCGTTACTATGTGGCGAGTTTTACCCTGCTGCTCTACCCAATGGGCATAATTATCGTTACTGATAGTTTGGAAACGAACCTGAATACCCAAGGGCGCAGTGCACTGCTCAATATCATTTTCCAACTGCGCACGTATATCGCCACCCAATTGCAGCTCCACCAAAATACCCAAAGCGAGGGTGTCGTGAATAACAGCTTGGCCAATATCCAACACATTGGCGTTATGCGCCGCCAAGACTTTGCTGATAGCGCGTGTTACACCCGGCTTGTCCACACCCGATGCATTAATCAATAAAATACTGTTCACTGGTTACTCCACAGCTTGTGCTTTCAAAAAGGCTGCTGCCATTAAAGGTATTGAGCATTATGAAGAAAGCGTTTGTTTGATGGGCGGCATTCTAGCGTAAGTCGCACCTAAGCACCTACAGCATTCAAGCTTGAACACCTACAGAAATAAGGGCAACTAGGCTAGAATGGCCGCCATTAGCGATGCCTGCAAGCTGCGATGCCAATCTTCACAGGTTTGCAAATCACGGACTGATCCAATAAACACAGATTACTGAGAACCACATGTCACTGTTAAGCCAATACCGCACCTATCCTCAACTTAGCTTATGCAGTGCGCTCTTGTTCGTACTGGGCTTGATGGGCGCGATCTTCTATTTGTACAACGCCGACCGCAATCAAGAGGCAAGCGTTGAACGCTATGGCCATATTTTAGCCACCAGCACGGCACGCCAAGCGGTTGACGCCACCCTTAACCAAGACAAAGTCAGCCTACAAGCTATTCTGTTAGAAGTTGGGCAATACCCCAATGTGGTTGGCGCTAGCTTGCGCAACGTAGACAACAAGCTTTTAGTGCAAAGTGGTTACAAACCCAACCAAGCCGCGCAGGGTAAACGTTACAACTTCACCGCGCCTGTGGCACTGCACAACAATGTTGCCGGTTACTTGGAAGTCACTTTAGAAGTGCCCCGCCGCACCGTGCACGATGAATTCTTTTTAATCTGCTGGGCTGCCGCCGTAACTGCCTGCTTGCTGATGATTTGGTGGTCCATACATCGTCGCTGGTGGAGCGCATTACGCGATAAAATCCCGAGTGCAGATCAAATTATGACTGCCGTGGTCGATAAAATCCCCACCATTGCCGAAGCAGAACAAGACGTACAAGCTGAGCC
>CAZZEV010000268.1:0-4382 GCA_964653305.1 uncultured Cellvibrionaceae bacterium
ATGGTGTAGGGCGCATCTATCAAGTACGACCTAGGGCGCATCTAAAGCGAAGCGTGGTGCGCCGTATTCTTAGCCTCTGCATTCATGTAAACCATAGAGGCATATAGTTTCATCCTGTGCGACTTCTCTCATTTCATTCTCATTATGCTTGTTACCATCTTGGTAATGATTCCTTCGCCAATGGTACCCGTGATGAACAACAGTAGCTTTTTAGCCAAATTTTTCTTCACCAGTTGTATTCTCTTAACGGTTGTATCTTGCGGCGGTGGTTCATCTGGTGGTGGCTCCGGTACGCCTACTGCATCGAGTGTTGCACAGAGTACCGCTTCAAGCAGTAACTCTTCCCTAGTCAGTAGCTCGTCATCTTCTTCCTCATCGGCAAGTGCTTTGGCTGCGCCACAAAATATTGCAGTTGTCCCCGCTAATGGATCAGTAACGCTAACCTGGAATGCAGTGGTTGGTGCGACTAGTTACAATATTTATTATGCCTCTGAAGCCAAAATTTTAATTCGCAGTATTGCCAGTTTTGATGACGGTACAATGTTGCAGAATGTCAGTTCTCCCCGCTTTATTAATTCTTTGCGTAATAATGAAACCTATTATTTTGTCGTTACTGCGGTGAGCGGTAATGTAGAAAGTTTGGCGAGTCTTGAAGTTAGTGCAACTCCTAGCGCGATTGACGTTTCCAAGCAGCCAACTGCACAGGAAGTGTTGGTGATGGAGCTTGTTAATCGTGCGCGCGCTAACCCTGAAGCAGAAGCTGCGCGTTATGGCATTGGTTTAAATGATGGCATTACGGGAGCTGCAATTACGGCGACGCCGAAACAGCCGCTTGCGCATAATTTATTGTTAATTGATTCTGCGCGCACTCATTCACAATGGATGTTGGAAGTAGATATTTTTTCGCATACAGGTATTAATAATTCTACCCCTACAGCGCGTATGAGTACGGCGGGTTATGTTTTTACCGGTAGTTGGATGAGCGGTGAAAATATTGCTTGGGGTGGTACAACAGGTTCTAGTATTAATTTAACCAATTATGCGCTTCAACATCACGAAGGCTTATTTAAATCACCGGGGCATCGCCTCAATATTCTTGAAGCTAATTTTCGCGAGTTGGGCGTTGGGCAAAAGCAGGGTTTTTTTCTCAGTAATGGTAATAATTATTTATCCTCAATGCTGGCGCAAAATTTTGCGCGCTCCGGTTCTAGTTATTATTTAACAGGTGTTGTGTATAAAGACTTAAACAACAATGAGTTTTACGATGTGGGCGAGGGCTTAAACGGTATTAATATAAGCTTTAATGGCGCGACTTATTCTGTATATGCAACCGGTGCATATAGTATTCCGGTTAGCAATGGCACCTATAATCTAACGATTACGGGCGATGCGCTTGGCTCGGCGGCTTTTAGTAGCGTGCAAGTTAATAACGCGAATGTGAAAATGGATGTTCTTCTAATAGACAATAATATTAAGGTTGTTTTACCCTAGTGTTTGCATTAAATTTTTTAAATGTCTATTTTTGTTTCTTTTGAACAAAAATACTAAAAATTTTACGCATAAAAAATGGCTGACGAGCACTAACCCGTCAGCCATTTTTTATGGTGGCGACTAAGTGAATTATGATTCCATATTGAAATCGTAACTCAAACTTTGCGTGGGTTCTTGCAGGTAGTGGCCTTGGATATAGTGTGCGCCCGCTTGCCAGAGTGTAGAAAGAACACTGGCATTTTCTACAAAAGGAACAATGGTCACTTTATTTTCGGCGTGTAGCTTTTCAATAATTTCAATTAAGGCTGCTGAGCTTTCATTTTTGTGCTGAATGTCGCTAGTGAAAGAGCCGTCGATTTTGATCATGCTTACAGGGACGTGTCTGAGTGCATTGAAGGGGTTAAGTGAGCAGCCAAAGTTGGTGATCGACATTTGGGTTTTCATTTTTTGCAAACCTTCTGCAAAACTTTTAGCTGCGTTCATATGATTGGTGACATCCACTTCGTTGGCTTGAAATGTAATCGCGTCTGGCGATAATTTAGCGGCTTTAAACGCAACTGCAAGCCAAGGCAATAGTGTTTCATCGCAGAGTGATTGGCGCCCTAGATTCACAATTAATTTTGTTTTGTTGCCTTTGCTGCGGTGCTGTGACAACATTTTTATGGATTCTAAAATTACCCAGCGGTCAATTTTAATGCTTAAGTTGATTTTGCTGGCGGCTTCAAGGAATTCGTCTGGCTCAATATCTACGCCCGCTTCATTGATCATGCGCAAATATACTTCGTAATACTCTTCTTCTGAGCCGCGTAAACTAATAATAGGTTGAAACAATAAACGGAATTTATCGTTATCCAATGCGTGCTGTATTTCAGCGGCCATATCGCGCACTGTATCCACGACCACAGCTTCGGGTTCAAACAGGCTGGCGTTATTGCCTTGTGCTGTACGCACTTTTTCCATAGCTGTACGCGCTTGTTCAATCACAGTGCCAGCATTGGTTGAGGTTTCATTAATAATAGATATGCCTACGCTGCAGGTTAGCTGTAAGGTCTTGTTGTCTATTTCAATGATATGGTTTTCAAGTAACTTGCATAATTGCAGTGCGCGATTCACGGCTGCATCGGCTTTGATGTTGGGAATTAACAGGGTAAAACTGGTGTCGCCAAAACGCGCCAAAATATCAGTGGTATTTATTTTTTCGCGCAGAATGGTAGAAATATCGCCCAGCACTAAATCAGAACCGGCTACTCCAAACGCTGAAGATACGCGTTCAGCAAAACCATCAAGTTCAATGTAAAGCAAACTTAAAGACTGCTGGTCGCCAATATGATCAATCGTGTGCTCCAAGGTTTGAATCATGTGTTGGCGATTGTAGAGGCCGGTCACTAAATCTTGCGATTTAATTTGGTCGATTTGCGCTTGCAATTCTTCGTTATTATGTTGCACCTCATGGCGTGTTGCGCGTGCTAAAAACTGAATGCAAGGCTCTTCGTCGTAGGTGACGTGAGAGACTTCCAAGTTAATGGCCGTTGGCGTGCCATCTTGCATAACGCCGCCAAAAGCTAATTGGCTTGAGCCTACGTCTTCGCCTTTGAGTGTGAATTCTTTTAGGAAGTTTTTGAGTTTATTTTGCTCGGCATCGGCCACCATATCCATGATGGGCATGCACTCAATATCGTCGCGATTTTCAAAGCCAAAAAGTTCGGCAAAGGATTCATTGGCGTACAGATAAAGGCCATCTTGTACGTAGGCTATAGCATCGCGTGAAGAATCTAATAATTGCTGGCTGCGGCGCTCTGCTTCACGGAAGCGGCGGTCGGCGGCGCGGCGCGCTTGACGATCCATACGGTTAATCATTTCGCGTTGAATAACCAATAACAGATGTTGATCATCATCAAGGTTAATGACATCAGCTGCGCCCATTTTCATGCCTTCCACTCGCGCAAAAGGCTCTTCATCTTCATGCAGCAAAATGACCGGTACGTCCTTGTTCAGACGGCGAATGTGTTTAAGTGCAATTTGTGGGGTGGGGTTGGTAGTGTTGTCATTACCAATCAATAAATCCCACGTTTGCTCTTGGAGCAGTTTAACCAAAGCTTCTTCGCTATCCACATGCTGTGCTCGGCTAGGTCTGCCAGCGTTGTGCAGCATACTGATTAAGCGCTCTGCCTCAGTGCGCGAGTTATTGAGAATAATAAGGCGAATGGTGTCTATAGAAGTCATATTATGTTTTCTGTGCCGATCCTTTAACCGCTGTATACGGTAGCTATTAACCATTGGGCGCGCTATCTGCGCCACGTATCGGTAACGAGTTGCTATGAGTCTTTGACTAATCTAGCTCGAAGTATGCGGCTATCTTACTTAAATCTGATATTTGCTCAAGCTTAGCGTCGATTTATGCGACCTAGTTAACCTTGTCACATATTTATCGGTGCCCATTTCACAGCCTTTCTGTTGAACCTGTATTTGACGAGCGTTTCGATCGATCGCTTTTATGAAATTACCTTAATTTTTTTGTTTGCTCAGGAATCCCAGATTGAATCGAAATCATCATTCTTTGCGGTTTCTTTGGGCTTACCTGTGGCGAGTTCACGGTAGGTAAATTGGCTAAACGCGCCTGTGGCAAATAGCCGACGTGTTAATTGAATGCTTTGCTGGTCAATATCTGCGCCATTGTTAACACGTTTAAATATTCGGGCTTTGCTATATTCGCGAAACGACACTGCATTGGTAATTAATGTAGCTGGTTGGTTAATGGCTTTAAGGGGGGGGATCTCCAAAGCGCGCAAATATTCTGAAGTGTCGCCGGTTTTATGAATCATAGCTAAACCGACAGGCGTTGCGCTGGCAGCCAGAATTTGAATACCTAATTGGGTTGCCCCCTTGGTTTG
>CAZZEV010000269.1:0-4367 GCA_964653305.1 uncultured Cellvibrionaceae bacterium
GCCGGCATAGGCGGTTTTTAGGTCCCATGTAGCCGCGGTAGCAATACCAGATGGTAAAGCAGTAGCCCCACGAACATTCGGCCCACCCTGACTCGCAACACCTATTCCGGCATCTGCTTGCCACAAATTAGGAATACCCAAGCGAGGAATGCCGTATACAAAACCAGCGGATTGGGTGATAGATTCAACTGGGCGTTTAAAATTCTTCCAAGGGGCATCTGTACCAAAATAACCAAATACCAGTTTGAGTTTTTCATCCATGGTCATTTCTTTCAAAACCAAATCAGTGCGCTGCTCTGGTGTTAGCTTTTTGTTCATCCAGGCTTTTGGCGCTTCCGCTGTGGCTTTTTTAGTATCAGCCGGTAGCGAATCTGCGGCAAAGCTTGGTGCAACTGATACAAGCGCTATAGCCATAGCTAGCAGGCTGATTTTTTTTTGAAAAACCATAATGAATTCCTCTGGGGATATAAATGATTATAAGTAGACTTATGCACTGGAAATGCTGAGCGGCTCTTAAAACGAAAAGATCGCTAGCGGCATTGGACTTAATGATAGCCCGCATAAAAAAATCAGTTCGGCTTTTTAACCAATATTTACCTGCATACGTATAAAAAATAACCTCCATTTTGGGCGGAGGTTATTTGGCAAACACATCTATTTTTGGATGGTCGTTTTTAATGAATAGACATTACTAATATCGCGGTTAAATGCGGTTAGATCATCCCTATAGAAGGCGCGAAAATCCTCCAAGGTACCATTTTTGATATTTTCCTCACGGTTGGGCGGCACCCAATAATGCAAGTGAACCTTGCCATCACCCTTTTCATTTAAAGGCGCGTTGCGCCAGGTTAATAAAAACGCAATGCGGCGCGCATCCTTATCGGCTTTTAAGCCACCAATTAATTTGCGATACCACTGATTATCAAACTTCCCCGCTTCAATATCCGGCGCTTGAATACCAATTTCTGAAATGACGGGAATTTTACCGCGGGCTTCCGCCATACGCACAATCATCGCCGTGTTATCAACTACGGTTTTAAACCAGGTATCACTCTTATCGTTAATAAAACCATAGGAATCAAAGCCCATCACGTCCACCCATTGGTCGCCGGGGTAACGCTCTAAGTAATTAGATTCTTTTGGGTTTACAAATTCATTCGGCGAATAGGCATACAAGAAATTGGTAACACCTTTTTTATCGCGTAGATATTCAACGCTGTAGCGATAGAGCTGCTGATATTCCGCAGGCGTGCACTGCTCATTGCCCCACCAAAACCAAGCGCCAGTATTTTCGTGAAATAAACGCATTACTACTGGAATTAAAGTGCCTTTATCGTCTTTTAAGTTGTGAGCCCAATCTGCAATTTGATCGAGATAGCCATTTAACACCTTATTGTGCGAACCACCGGGTAAAGCCTCTTTAACTGCGGAGCGCTTGTCCCACGATGTACCGGTTGGCCAAGCCCCTTTTTCTCCATCGGTTTTAGGATTGTTTAAATGCGCGCTAATGGTGACAACTCCACCGCGCGCGTAGGCTTTTTTGATGTGCTGGGTAACATCGCCTTCTGGCCTTGGCGACACGATGGAAAGTGAATCCCAACCATAAACCGCCGCAAAATCACCCACCGAATTAAAGGTATCCGATTCTGTACCATCGGTTTTGCTAATGGTTATACCCTGAGTGGTTTCATGTTGATGACCAAACATAATCGCTTTTTGGCGATTGGTTTTTAAAAACGCAAACAATGATCGGGTTTCAGGTGTTGCATTGGGAGTTACGATGTTGATCTCAATCGGCACTTGCGCCGTCTGCACTTCAGCGGTCTGAGCAGATTGAATAGCATGGGCAGATTGGATGGATAAAAAGGTAAAAATAGCAGCAATAGCATTGACCGCAAGTGCCGAATAGCACCTTGAACAGGTTGATTTTCTCATGGTTTCCTCGAATTATATAAAAGTCAAAACAATATCCCTTTAATGATATTGCTCCTCTTGGTTAATCCACCGCTGCTTTTATTAATATTCTGAACGGCAGTGTAACCGAATACATTCGTAGGGTGAACCTATCCTAGAAGCATAAACACAACTTTATGAGTGTTTTGAGTTCAGGAGGATTTACTCGGAGTATCTGACTCGAATACCCAAATCAAAGGACAGACGAATTTCATCCGCAGATAATTCTTTAGGAAAATAACAACCAGAGAGATGAGCCTGACAAAAGCTCGCCCCCTCCAACTTAGCTTTACGAAAATCTATTCCGCGAAGATCAGCGCCGCGAAAATAGGCATCGCTCAAATCCAAGCCATCGGCATCTAAATTGCGCAAATCCAAGCCGCGAAAGTCACCGCCACACAATAAACTTTCCGCAACTTCACCAGCGGCTTTGCGCTTATTAAATTCGTCTACTTGCTCTGCTCGCAACAAATCGTAAAGCGCATTGTGATGAACAACAGGCTTAGTCATAACAACTCCTCAATAGATAAGTTTTTGCGGCTAAATAATATGCAGCTGGATTTACTAGACTATAGCCCAGCACCACCATTTTGCTTAAATTTGAACGTAGGAATACAAATTTACACGCATTGAATGGCAATTTAATTTGCCAAGCGGTAAACTTGTTTATCAGCTGCAACATAGCAGTAGCGCTAGGTTTTCATAAATTTTCCATTAAGCGCAACCCTCGGTCAAATACCTCAAACGCCCAACTCAATTCACACTCA
Source organism: uncultured Cellvibrionaceae bacterium (assembly GCA_964653305.1). Lineage (GTDB taxonomy): Bacteria > Pseudomonadota > Gammaproteobacteria > Pseudomonadales > Cellvibrionaceae > Cellvibrio. Next base: position 2,721 of record CAZZEV010000269.1, read on the forward strand.
CGTGAACGATGGCTTATGTGTTAAGCATTCATTGCTATAACTGCCATTTTGAGTAACGCCTTAAAAAAACAAAGCTGGGCTATTGCGCCCCACCAAATACCGCTGAGGAATTGTAAGAATGCATTTTATTCATGATGATTTTCTACTCGATACGGAACAAGCTAAAGAGCTCTATCACAACTACGCCAAGCAAATGCCCATTATCGATTACCACTGTCACCTGCAACCCGAACAAGTGGGCGACAACAAACAATTCCGTAACTTAACTGAAGTCTGGCTGGCGGGCGATCACTACAAGTGGCGCGCCATGCGCTCCAACGGTATTGATGAGCGATACTGCACTGGCGATGCCAGCGACTGGGAAAAATTTGAGAAATGGTGCGAGACCGTTCCTTACACCCTGCGCAACCCACTCTACCACTGGACTCACCTTGAACTACGCAAGCCATTCGGTATTACCGACCGCTTACTCGATGGAAGCAATGCCAAGCGCACTTGGGATCAATGTAACGAAATGCTCGCTACCCCAGAATTCAGCGCGCGCGGTTTAATGGCTCAAGCCAATGTGAAAATGGTCTGTACCACCGACGATCCCATTCACGACTTAGCCCATCACCAGAAAGTTGCGGCAGATACTTCGTTTAATTCAGCGATGTTGCCCACTTGGCGCCCAGACCGCGCTATGGCGGTGGAAAGTGCAGCGGCATACAACAAGTACATTGACCGCTTGGCTGCGGTAGCTGATATCAACATAAGCACCTTTGATGATTTGATGGCTGCGCTCAATAAGCGTCACGATTTCTTCCATGCTAACGGTTGTCGTTTATCGGACCACGGTTTAGAAACCGTATACGCAGCAGATTACACCGAAGCCGAAATCAAAACCATTTTCGCCAAAATTCGTGGCGGCAATGAATTAGATGCCGTAGAAATTGAAAAATTCCAATCGGCCATGATGGTTGAATTCGCATTTCAAGATCACGCTAAAGGCTGGGTACAACAATTCCACATAGGCGCAATTCGCAACAACAACCCTCGCCTATTCCGCACACTCGGTGCAGATACCGGTTTCGATTCAATTGGCGATCACAACTACGCTAAGCCCTTAGCGAAGTTTTTGGGTAGATTGGATAACGAAAACCGTTTAGCCAAAACCATTATTTACAACTTAAACCCACGCGATAACGAAATGATCGGCACCATGATCGGTAACTTCCAAGATGGTTCATCGGCAGGCAAAATTCAATTTGGTAGCGGCTGGTGGTTCTTAGATCAAATGGAAGGTATGACTCGCCAAATTGAATCGCTAAGTCAGCTAGGTTTGTTGAGCCGCTTCGTGGGCATGTTGACCGATAGCCGCAGCTTTTTGAGTTATTCACGCCACGAATATTTCCGCCGTATTTTGTGTGGAATTTTTGGTCGCGATATGGCCAAAGGCTTAGTGCCTAACGACACTAAAATGGTTGGTAAAATGATTCAAGATATTAGTTTTAACAACGCGAAAAATTATTTCCCTTTTAAGGTTCCAGAATAGAACCTAAGTTAAATAATTTTTAGATAGATGCAATTAATTAAGCCCAGTTATGCTGGGCTTAATTTTTGGTGCACACAATTATCTGTTAAACGAAAAAGCAGATTCATATGGGA
>CAZZEV010000270.1:0-4366 GCA_964653305.1 uncultured Cellvibrionaceae bacterium
GGTGGTTTTATTGGATGTTCACAAGGTCACCGAGTTTTCAGGTCAACAACAAGGAAATGAAGGGCAGCCTATTCGATGGGTAACTCCTTCGTCTCTACATGAATATGAATTTCCCGCCGCGAATCGTCCGATTGTCACGGCCATTAATCTCCCGCAGCGCTTACTAATTACAGGTGAATTTACTGAGCTAAGTGATTTTTTAGCGCGTATAGAGTCCGCGCTTCAGAATGGTGTTGGCATGGTTCAGTTGCGATTACAAAAATCAGAAGCTATCCCTATGTTGGTAGGGCCTGTAGCTGAAATCTGCAATCGCTATTCTGCAAAATTAGTTATTAATACTTCGTCGCAGGTTTTTGCTGATCTTGGTGTAGCTTCAAGTGTTGGGCTGCATTTAAATTCAAGTCAGTTGCTGAGTTGCGATACTCGTCCCGTCAGCGATTCAATTTTATTGGGCGCTTCATGCCACACCGAAAATGAAATTAAACATGCTCAAAAAATAGGCGTAAATTACATTTGTCTTTCGCCTGTTCACGCAACAAATTCTCATCCTGATCAAGAAGGAATGGGATGGGATAGATTCAGGTCGTTAGTAGATAATGCAACAATTCCTGTTTATGCATTAGGTGGAATGACTGAGGCTGATTTAGCTGTTGCTTTAGAGAATGGTGCGCAAGGCATAGCTGCTATTAGTGAGTGGTGGTGCTAGAGTTAAAATTCATCCGGTTTTTCTTCAGAATTAATATCTAGTGAGTCGCCAGCAATTTTATGATTTTCACTAGCCCATTCTCCCAAATCAATTAATCGGCAGCGATCGCTACAAAAAGGTCTGTAGGGAAAGGTGTCATTCCAGAGAACAACTTTTTTGCAGGTGGGGCAATTGAGCTTAAGGTTTTCTAATTCGTTCATTTAATGTGTATTCAAGAAGAGTGGGATTGTTCTGCCAGTTGTAAATAAAAAGCGTGTAGTTTTTTTACTGCTAAATCTAATTCATCCAAGTCGCCGTGGTTTTCAATAATGTCGTCTGCTTTTTGGCAGCGTTCTATGCGATTAATTTGAGCCGCCATAATTTTTTTTATCTGCTCTTTATTATTTGTATCGCGCGCTGATGCACGTTCAATTTGCATATTTTCCGTTGCGTCTATCACAAGTATGCGGTTTACCAATTCATCCTGTTTGGTTTCAAGTAGCAGTGGTGAAGATAATATTGTGTAGGGTGTTTTGCTTTGTGCGAGTTGAGTTACTATTTCTTTGCGGATGATGGGGTGAAGTAGGTTTTCAAGCCAATATTTTTCATCGGGGGTTTCAAAAATACGTGAGCGCAATTTGGCTCGATTCAAGCTGCCGTCTGCATTCAGAATATCCTGACCGAAATGCGCGGAGATTTCAGATAAAGCGACGCTGCCGATATTTACAACTTCACGAGCTACAATGTCTGCATCTACAACTGTGATACCGAGTTGTTCAAACCTCCGTGATACCTCAGATTTACCGCTGCCAATACCGCCAGTTAGACCTATTATCATAGCGATCTAATCACAGTGGATGACGGCCAAAAGCGTAATTCAAGTAGGCTTGATTAATGTCATACCCCCACATAAGTGCAATCCAACCAGCAATCGCCAAGTAGGGGCCAAAGGGAATAGGAATATTTCTATCTCGCCCACGAATGATAATCATACTGATACCTATGACCGCACCCGCTAATGCACTTAATAAAATAATTTGCAGTAGCATCTGCGCACCAAGCCAGGCACCCAAAGCGGCGAGCAACTTGAAATCGCCAAAGCCCATGCCTTCTTTGCCAGTCAAGAGTTTAAATAACCAATAGACTGAAAAAAGTGATAAGTAACCACCAACGGCACCCCATAAAGCATTATCGAGTGTTGTAAATAAACCAAATGAGTTTGCAATTAAGCCTAGCCACAGAAGCGGTAATGTAATGCTATCTGGCAAAAGCTGAGTGTCAAAATCAATCATAGTGAGTGCAACTAAGCACCACGTAAAAACCAAACAGGCTAGACCTACAGGATTCATTCCAAATGTGTAAATGGCAACGACAGAAAGAATCCCAGTTGCTAACTCAATAATTGGGTAGCGCAGTGAAATGTGTACTTTGCAGGAAGAGCATTTACCCCGTAAAAATGCGTAACTAATTATAGGAATATTTTCCCAAGGTTTTATTTTGTGGCCGCAAGATGGGCAGCTAGAGTTCGGAGTTACTAAATTAAATTTGCCTGTTGCATCATTTTTTAAAGCTTCATCCTTGATATTGTCTGCACCTAGAAATTCAATGCACTGCTGGCGCCAATCGCGCTCCATCATTTTGGGTAAACGATAAATAACAACGTTTAAAAAGCTGCCGACCAGTAAACCTAGGATACCCGCAGTCACTAAACCTAGGGTGGGGAATAATTCGAATACTTTTAATAAGTCCGTCACTATTACACCACTTGTCCCATTTGAAAGATAGGCAAGTACATTGCAATCATCAAACCGCCAACCAAAATACCTAAAATTGACATAATCATAGGTTCGAGCAAGGCAGTGAGGCTATCCACAGTATTGTCTACTGCTTCCTCATAATAAGTTGCTACTTTATCGAGCATTGCATCGAGCGCACCTGATTCTTCACCAATAGCAGCCATTTGAATGAGCAACGTGGGGAATACACCTCGTGTTTTTAATGCGGTATTTAATTGAATACCTGTTGAAACATCTTCGCGAACTTTAATGATTGCATCGGAGAAAATCTTATTGCCGGCTGCACCTGCAACTGAAGTTAATGCTTCTATGAGAGGGACGCCTGCGGCAAATGTTGTGGATAGTGTGCGGGCAAAGCGTGCCATTACAGACAAATAGATTATTTGCCCTACAATCGGAATTTTTAAAATGTATTTATCTATCAAATAGGCAAAGGCTTTTGAGCGGCGTGCAGCTTCTTTAAATATGAATATACCGCCAACAATTCCAACTATGAAAAACAACCAATAGGCTTGTGCAATTTCAGATAGGTGTAATACGAAGAGTGTAAATGCAGGTAACTCTGCACCAAAGCTGCTAAAAGTGTCTGCAAATTGCGGAACCACTTTTATCAAAAGGATGCCAGTTACCACAATGGCTACAACTACAACTGCAATAGGATAGCTAAGCGCCTTTTTAATTTTGGCTTTTAGCCTTTCAGTTTTTTCTTTATAAGTGGCAATACGATCAAGCATGGTTTCTAGCGCACCCGCTTGCTCGCCGGCATCAACAAGGTTACAAAACAAATCATCGAAATATTTTGGGTGCTCCCGAAGTGAAGGAGCAAAACCACCGCCTGCAGCAACACTATCGCGAATACTGAGAACTAATTTTCGCAAATTTGGGTTTTCCAAACCGTCGGCAACAATATCGAATGCTTGAACTAAAGGAACTCCTGCTTTCATCATGGTGGCCATTTGGCGAGCAAAAACAGCGATGTCCATGGGCTTAATTGATTTTCCACCGCCGCCAAATAATGGCTTGGCTTTTTTGCTCACGGATTTGGCGGATATCCCCTGCTTCAAGAGCTGTGCTTTCGCTAGTGCAGGGCTAGAGCTATTAATTTCACCTTGTACTTGAGTGCCTTTTTTGTCCACACCTTTATAGGTGTATGTGTTGGTGACAACACTCGGCTTTGATATTTGGGCTGCTTTCGCTTTTTGGGTAGTAACACTAGCCATAGGTTAATCCTTGGTGACTCGGTTAGCCTCTTCAAGGCTGGTTAACCCCATTGCTACTTTGCGCAATGCGGATGTACGTAAGTTATAAAAACCAGCTTCTTTGGCAACTCGTGCAATTTGTAGTGAGTTGCCTCCCTCCATTATAAGGTTGGCTATTGCGGGGGTGATGCGAACTACTTCATAAACACCTAGTCGGCCCTTATAGCCTCCATTGCAGCTCTGGCAGCCTACGGGGTGGTATATTTGAAATTCATTGCGCGGAATCCCTATCTCATCAAAGCCCTCTTCAGAAAGAATCGCCGGAGGAATATCCGTTGCTGGCTTTTTACAGACAGTACAAAGGCGGCGAGCTAGGCGTTGAGCAATAATTAAACTCACGCTGGTCGCAATGTTAAACGCTGGTACACCCATATTCATTAAACGCGTTAATGTTTCCGGGGCGCTGTTGGTATGCAATGTTGATAACACCAAGTGACCCGTTTGTGCTGCTTTAATCGCAATCTCGGCAGTTTCTAGGTCACGAATTTCTCCCACCATCACGATATCAGGGTCTTGGCGAAGGAACGAACGTAAAGCCTCAGCAAAGTTTAGCCCGACTTTGTTGTTCATCTGTACTTGGTTGACCCCTTCCAAGTTAATTTCCACGGGATCTTCCGCTGTGGAGA
>CAZZEV010000271.1:0-4360 GCA_964653305.1 uncultured Cellvibrionaceae bacterium
GATATTATGTCAAAAGATATTATCAGTGTGGAGTTTGGAACTTCATTGGAGGAGGCATGGATAACTTTACGAAAGCATAAAATTAAAGCATTACCGGTGTTAAATCACGTGCGCCGTATAGTTGGTATTATCACGCTGGTAGATTTTATGAAGCATGCTAATTTAGATATTTATGATAGCTTTGAAACGAAATTACGTAATTTTATACGTTTAACCCGCGATAACTATTCTAGTAAGCCAGAAGTGGTGGGACAGATTATGACGACGGGTGTACGAACTGCCCATGTCAATGCTCACATCGTTGAATTGGTGCCGCTTTTATCCGACGCAGGCATGCACCATATTCCCATTGTGGATGATGAACATAGAGTTCTAGGTATTGTTACCCAGTCAGATCTTGTAGCCGCCTTGTATCGTGTAAAATTAACTGAAAATATAAATCCGCAGGCTAATACAGCTTAAAGAAGAATATTATAAATCATTATCATGCCTAACTATGTTGTTGAGCGCATGACTGCTGAACCAATATTATTGTTGTATGTCTAGTAATTTAATGAGGGCAGGTTGTTTTTGTTTCGGTAGCAAATCAGCCAGCGTATATTGATCTAACGCTTTAAAGAAGGCCTCAAGTGCCTCTTTAAAAACACTTTTAAGATGACATGCGGGCGTGATGCTACAGCTGTTGTTTCCAGAAAAGCATTCTACCAAGGCGAAGTCTTCTTCAGTATCACGCACTAAATTTCCAATGTTAATATTCGCTGCTGGGCCATTTAATCGCAGTCCGCCATTCTTCCCTCGCAGAGCAATTAAATAACCTTTTGCATTAAGTTGTTGAACAACTTTCATTAAATGGTTTTTTGATATCCCATAGCTATCTGCAATTTCACCAATCGTCGATATCTCATCGCCTTTGAGTGCCACATACATAAGTACGCGCAAGGAATAATCGGTGTAGCGGGTTATATACATGTGATTCTCGGATCATCAGAATGACTCTCAGCTCATAAGTAAGAATCAACCATAAATTGAAATAGATACAACAAGGTCTAGCGCTGTCTTTCTGCCAACAGGTGTTACTGTCGATTTAGACATCAAGATTAAAGGCTGTGGCAGGCTTGATCAAGCATAAGGTGATAATTCAATCATCTTTGAGCTGTAAAACTGATTTATGGAAAGCCTCCTGATCGTAATTTATCACTTACTTCTCTAATCCAGACTCAAAAGCAATTTTTTTTACATTTTAAACATGTATTTATTGTACATCTTTATAAGATGCATTTACAATGAATGTTAAGAGGGTTGCTTGGCAATACGCCAAATTATCTTCAGATCCTACAAATTGTCCGTAACAGGAGAGGCCGTATGACCATTATCGAACAAAGTCTGGGTGAGATTGCCCGTAATATTCCGGGCGCTACCGCTATTTTTCATAAGTATCAATTAGATTTCTGTTGTGGCGGCAATAAAAGCTTGCGCGATGCAACCGCAGGTAGGTCATTGAATTCCGATGCATTAGTCGCTGAGTTAATGGCGATGCAGTCACGGCAGTCTGCTGAGCAAGATTTAGTGGTGCTACCAAACCTAGAGTTAATTGAACATATCCTCACCCGTTATCACGATATTCATCGTCAACAACTTCCAGAGTTGATTCGTCTTGCCCAACGTGTAGAGCTGGTTCATGGCAACAAGAGCGATTGCCCTAGAGGCTTGGCGCACCATTTGGAAGCTATGCAGCAAGAATTGGAAAAACATATGCAGAAAGAGGAGCAGATTTTGTTCCCGATGATCAGCCGCGGTATGACCCATGTAGCCGTTCAACCCATTTTGATGATGCGCGGCGAACACGATGATCACGGAGCCATATTGGCAGTGATCGATCGTATTACTCACAATATTACATTACCCCAGGGGGCGTGTAATACCTGGCGCGCGCTTTATTTAGGATTAGAAACATTTAAAACAGATTTGATGGATCACATTCATCTTGAAAATAATATTTTATTCCACCGTATCGATAATCAAACAGTAGGTGTAAATCATGCGTGAATACCGCAAATTATGGTGGCTATTAATTGCCATCCTCATAGTAACTTTTTCAACGCTTGGATATTTTGGTCGCGAAGTCTATCGGCATGCACCACCCATTCCAGGGCAGGTTGTCGCGGATGATGGCCGTATTTTAATGACGCATGACAGCATACTCGACGGCCAAACCGCATGGCAGTCTGTAGGCGGCATGCAATTGGGATCTATCTGGGGTCATGGTGCTTATCAAGCTCCAGACTGGACGGCAGATTGGTTACATCGCGAATTAATCAATTGGTTAGAAATAGCGGCACAGGAATCCTTTGGCAAACCTTACGCTGAACTAAATGGTGCGCAACAAAATAGTTTGCAGTACGAACTTAAAACCACATATCGCACCAATACTTATGATTCAGCCAGCGATAAAGTGGTGGTAAGCAAACGTCGTGCGCATGCTATTCAAAAAACCACAGCCTATTACGCCAGCTTATTTAGTGCAGAACCTGAATTGCGCAGCACACGCAAAAGTTTTGCAATGAAAGAGGATACCTTGCCAGACCCAGAAAGGCGCGCGCGCTTAACGGAGTTCTTCTTTTGGACCGCATGGGCGGCATCCACCGAGCGCACTACTGGCAGCGCAACTTATACCAACAACTGGCCCCATGAGCCTTTAATTGGCAATAAACCCACCGCAGAAAATATTATTTGGTCGATTGTGAGTGTGATTTTATTAATCGCTGGCGTGGGCGGCTTAATTTGGGTTTGGGCATTTTTACGCAAAGAAGATGAGCACGAATTCGTAGCGCCTGAAAAAGACCCTATCTCTTTGGTATCGCTGACCCCCTCACAACGCGCCTTAGGAAAATATTTATTTTTAGTGGTCGCGCTATTCTGCTTTCAAGTAATGTTAGGTGGTGTCACCGCACACTACACGGTTGAAGGGCAAGAATTTTACGGTATTAATTTGTCAAAGTGGTTTCCTTACTCGTTAACCCGCACATGGCATATTCAATCTGCACTTTTTTGGATTGCGACAGGATTTCTTGCAGCAGGATTATTTCTTGCGCCGATCATTAACGGTGGTAAGGATCCTAAATTCCAAAAGTTAGGTGTGGATATTTTGTTCTGGGCATTAGTGGCAGTTGTGGTGGGTTCTTTTGTTGGAAACTTCTTGGCGATTGCACACATTATGCCTGCCAATTTAAATTTCTGGTTGGGTCATCAAGGTTATGAATATGTCGATCTTGGTCGTATTTGGCAGATTGGTAAATTCACTGGCATCGTATTGTGGTTGGCGCTTATGTTGCGTGGCATAGTGCCTGCACTATATCAACCCGGCGATAAGAATTTACTGGCATTATTAACGGCATCAGTCGCGGCTATTGGCTTGTTTTATGGTGCAGGTTTCTTTTACGGTGAGCGTACACCTTTATCCGTTATGGAATATTGGCGCTGGTGGATTGTGCATTTATGGGTAGAAGGGTTCTTTGAGGTTTTTGCCACTGCAGCCCTCGCGTTTATTTTTTGTAGCATGGGTTTAGTGTCGCGTCGCATGGCAACTACAGCTAGCTTGGGCTCCGCATCTTTATTTATGCTTGGCGGTATCCCTGGTACTTTCCATCACCTATATTTTTCTGGCACGACAACACCGATTATGGCAGTAGGTGCAACTTTTAGTGCGCTGGAAGTTGTACCTTTAGTAGTGTTGGGTTACGAGGCATGGGAAAACTGGAGCCTAAAAAAACGCGCTCTTTGGATGCAAAATATTAAGTGGCCATTACAGTTTTTTGTCGCGGTTGCCTTTTGGAATATGTTGGGTGCTGGGGTGTTTGGGTTCATGATTAACCCACCAATAGCGCTTTATTACATTCAAGGTTTGAACACTACGCCGCTCCATGCTCACGCAGCATTATTTGGTGTTTACGGATTCCTCGCATTGGGATTCACCTTGTTGGTGCTACGTTATATTCGCCCGCAATTTGTGTTCAATGATCGTTTAATGAAGGTAAGCTTTTGGTGGCTGAATGGCGGTTTGGCACTAATGATTTTCACTAGTCTAATGCCTATTGGATTCATTCAATTTCACGCTAGTGCTTCCGTGGGTTTGTGGTATGCGCGCAGTGAAGCCTTTATGCAGCAAGATCTCTTGCAAACATTACGTTGGGTGCGAACATTCGGTGATGTGGTATTTATCATCGGTGCATTCTCGGTTAGCTGGCAGGTGGTGCTAGGTATATTCTCTGGCTCATGTATGAATGCAATACCTATTGACCCTACTAAAAACGATAAAGAGGCTGATGAGATTTGTTGCGGAAGTTGTGATAAAAAATAAATC
>CAZZEV010000272.1:0-4359 GCA_964653305.1 uncultured Cellvibrionaceae bacterium
ACAACTTCATTAAATTGTTTAACTTTACTGAGATCCATGGCACCAAGACCCGCTAGGTTCAATACTAATTTTCCATCTGTACCAATGGTTACGCTATTTACATTAGCGCTTAAATTAGTCGCAAGCTGTTGAGGTTTACCATCCTGAGTCGCCAAGACTTCAAATTTATAGGTGTCGGCAGGTAAAGCTTTTTCACCAGAAGTCCAATCTATCAATTTACCGTTAACTTCCATATTTTGACCATCAAAACGGAAGGTTGTATCCCCCTTCTGCGCAGCGCCCAGCGGAACCTGTGCAGCCAGTGCACCCTTGGAATCATAAATATTTATTTTTAAATCAGAGGTGGTTGCAGGAATGTTTACACTGCCAGAAATAATGCCACCTGCCGTTAACATGCTTGTGTTGGTTTCTACACTCACAGAGCGACCAACCAAAGAAGATGCTTGCAAAGCTTGATTAGATTGAAAACCACTACTGAAACTATTAAAACTGGTATTTAATTTTTCAAGGCCCTGTACCGAACTGAATTGCGCAAGCTGTGCTACAAATTCAGAATTGCTTTGTGGAGCCAAAGGATCTTGATTTTTCATTTGCGTAATCATCAACTGTAGAAACGCGTCTTGACCAAGATCATTCGATTTTTTAGCAGGCGTTGCTGCTTTATTTTTGTCAATGGCGTAGCTGCTCAATACATCATTAGCGGAAGCTGTATTGGTTACTGTACTCATTTCAATTCACCTATTGATCTTGTTAAGCCCACGATCTACTGATCTACCCAGTTACTAATCTCTCAGTTACTGACCTAGAGTAAGAACGCGTTGAACCATTTGTTTCGCAGAGTTCATGACTTCTACGTTCATTTGAAACGAGCGAGAAGCTGAAATCATGTTTGTCATTTCTTCTACAACATTTACGTTGGGGTAATACACATAACCTTCTTTATCCGCTTTAGGATGCGTTGGTTCATAGCGACGTTGTAGCGGCGCATCACTTTCAACAATTCCTAAAACTTGTACGCCAGCATTAGCATCTTCTTCGTTAATTGCTTTATCGCCGTTTAAAGATTGTTGCATTGCTTGACGTTGAATGGCGGCAAACACTGGCTGACGGCTACGATAAACTTCATTAACACTTGAGCTTGCGGATTGCGCATTTGCCAAGTTGCTCGCGGTGGTATTTAAACGCAAACTCTGTGCATTCATACCTGTGCCAGCGATATCAAAAATGTTTCCCAGTGCCATGATGTTTCTCGCTTGTGATGAACGTACTTCAATAAATAATTGGGTTTAATCTAATTAGAGAATTAAACCTTAGTCGCCGCGAATTGCTGATTTCAGGCCTTTAAACTTGCTATCCAAAAACTGAAAACTCGCTTGAAATGCCAAGGCATTTTTCATGTATTCCGCATGCTCAATTTGATCTTCAACCGTGTTGCCATCGATAGAGGCTTGTTGTGGGGTGCGATACAACAAGTCAGCATCCTCACCAAATGCGGTGCCCATGGCGATATGACGTTCATTGGTAGCCTGCAAGCTAAACGTATTAGATTCTGCAGTTTTGCGATTCAGTATTTCTTTAAAATCTAGATCGCGAGCTTTGTAATTTGGGGTGTCGATATTCGCCAAGTTATTCGCCAAAACACCGGCACGTTGGCCACGGACACGCAATGCGCTTTCGTGAATTCCCAAGGCTGATTCGAATGATATGGACATGGCAGCTACTCTCAATTAGGCAATTTGGTGTAGGGGCTTGGTTTTAGACCTTTGCCCACTTACCTTCGTTACAAAATAGATTGCAACGCTTATGCCAAACCGATAAAAAATCATATATCATTGTTTTTATTAACTTTTTTATTATTTTTCGAAGTGAAAAACGGCAAGACCAAAAGCGGCAAAAAGACAAAGCGGCAAGGGTTTTCCGCTCGCATGGGCAAGAGGAACCATAGCTTTAGCGCACTACCCGATAGACCAAATATTGTGGCAAAGTAGGCGCATACCCCATCTCCCGCGAAATATCACTATGTCTTTTTTAGCTATTCACCATGTCGCCATTATTTGTTCTGACTACGCCCGCTCTAAGCAGTTTTACACCCAAACGCTAGGGCTCAAGATTATTGCCGAAGCCTATCGCGCTGAACGCCAGTCTTATAAGTTGGATTTAGCAGTGGCCGATGGCACTCAACTAGAGTTGTTTTCATTCGCCAACCCACCTGAGCGCCCTTCCCGCCCAGAAGCTTGTGGTTTGCGTCATTTGGCTTTCGCTGTGGCTGATGTTGAGCAGATTAAAAAAGATTTAGAGCAGAAGGGAGTTGTGGTTGAAGCTATTCGAATCGACGAATATACGGGGAAGAAGTTTACGTTTTTTGCAGATCCAGATGGTTTGCCACTGGAGGTTTACGAGGCGGTTAATTAATAAGGGAATCGTCATCTCCGCAGAGAATGACGATTCCTAAGGATAGATAAACGATTAAATCGCTTTATACAAAATCCCCGGTTCGCAGCGCACCATCTCGAATAAATCTGCTGCGCCCGCCAAGCCTTCGGATGACCCCAAAAAGAGAATGCCTTGCGGTTTCAACGATGCGTGAATTTTTTGTAGGATTTGGCGCTTTAAATCAGCATTGAAATAAATTAATACATTGCGGCAAAACACAATATCGAACTTACCCAAGCCAGTGTAAGAGTCCATTAGATTAATGGGGCGAAACTCGATTCTATCGCGTAACAGCGACTTCACTTTCCAATTGCCCGTTGGGGTTTTATCAAAAAATTTATCCAAACGCTCATTGGATAAACCGCGCATGACCGACAATTTGTCGTATTCGCCCTGCCGCGCCTGCTCAAGTACGGTGGCAGATAAATCTGTCGCGACAATTTGCACTTGCCGCGCTAGGTTGCCCATATTTTTCTGCTTAAACTCTTCCACCATCATGCTAATGGAGTAAGGCTCTTGACCGGACGAACATGCAGCAGACCAAATTCGCAGGGCACCAAACGCTTTGTTGTTTGGGCCAATTAGCTGCGGGAATAAGTTATTTTTGAGGTGATCGTATGGATAGATATCTCGAAACCAAAAGGTTTCGTTGGTCGTCATAGCATCGACAACCTCCTCTTTCAGCTTACGGGAGAGGCCCTGTTTGAGGTTGCGCACCAACTCGCCAAAATTGGCGATTTTGTGCTCATCCATCAATCGGCGCATGCGGTTAGTCACCAAGTATTGCTTGTTATCTCCCAGCGAAATCCCGCAGGCATCCTCCAAAAACTGCCGAAACTGATCGAATTCAGCTTGCTCTACACTGTCTCTCGATGCCAACTTGGCAAACATATCGTTATTTAGGTTGGTGTCTTTATTAATCATAAGCGCTCTTTATCACGACTGCTCTCGGCAGTACCGCCTTGCGTTAACGAGCATAGCTCTATTGAACCTATTGCTCATCTGGTGGCAATAAGCTTTCACCCGTAATCGCAAGCACTCTGTCATTTACGCGACGCGCCAATTCATCGGGGTGGAATTTTGCCAAGAAATCATCAGCACCCACTTTACGAACCATGGCTTCGTTGAACACACCGCTCAATGAGGTGTGCAAAACAATATGTAATTTTTTCAAGTCAGGGTGATTACGAACTTCTGCAGTGAAGGTATAACCATCCATTTCCGGCATTTCGATATCACAAATAATCATGACCAACTCTGCATAGGGATCTTTGCCGTCCGCCAAGATACCCTTCAAATAAGCGAGCGCCTCTGCACCGTCTTTCTTAATAGTGGTGCGAATCCCCATACCCTCTACCACGCGTTGAATTTGCTTACGTGCGATAGTTGAGTCATCCACAATTAAGACATGTTTTTGAATGACTTTATCAGCGATGCCATCTTCTATAACACCTTCTGAAACATCCTCTTTCATAGGTGACACTTCAGCCAGAATCTTTTCTACATCAATGATTTCTACCAAATGACCATCCACTTGGGTTACCGCGGTTAGGTAATGCTCCTTGCCTGCACCCTTTGGTGGAGGGTGAATGTCGCCCCAGTTCATATTCACAATACGTTCAACTGAGCGAACCAAAAAGCCCTGCGCAGTACGATTATATTCGGTGATGATAACAAAGCAGTTATCGATATCCGGCAACTCACGACGACCAATGGCGAGGTTCATATCCATAATAGGAATAGTGCCACCACGAATATGAGCAACGCCGCGCACCACCGAGTTACGGCCAGGAATGGCATTTAACGGAGGACACTGCAGGACTTCTTTAACTTTAAATACGTTAATGCCATAGAGTTGTTGGCTACCCAGCCGAAATAACAATAGCTCCAGACGATTTTGTCCAACCAATTGTGTGCGTTGGTTGA
>CAZZEV010000273.1:0-4352 GCA_964653305.1 uncultured Cellvibrionaceae bacterium
AGCGGTATGAAAGTCTTGGTTAATGGCGGCCTCAACCTATCCTCCCTAGATGGCTGGTGGGCAGAAGCCTACACGCCGGATGTTGGCTGGGCTCTGCCTATCAATAAAGAGGGCGATGGCAACGAAGAAGGAATTGGAGAGCAACACGGCTGCGAAAGCGATGCGCAAGATGCCGAACAGCTCTACCAATTGTTAGAGAACGAGGTTATCCCGCTCTTTTACAAACACAACAGCAAAGGCTTGCCCGAAGGCTGGTTAACGCACATGCGCGCAAGCATGGCGCAACTCACCACCCGCTTCAGCAGCAACCGCATGATGAAAGACTATATCGATTATTTTTACCCACCCGCTGCCGCAGGTTTTAGCGCGCGCGAACACAATGGTGGCGCTTTAGCCAAAGACTTACAGCAATGGCAACAACAGCTGCAAAAACACTGGCATGAAATTCACTTAGGCGCGACGGAAATCAAAGCCAACTCACGCGCAGAAGTCACGGTGTACCTTGGCGATATCCAACCCAACACTATTGCCGTAGAAGCCATTGCAGATGCAACCAGCCAGCAGCCAGCGGTAACTATTGCTATGGCATTACTACGCCCAGTCGATAACGCCCTAAACGCCTATCGCTACTCATGCCTGCTGCCGAATGATCGCGCACCGGAGGATTTTACCGTGCGAGTTATTAGCGCCCACGCAAGCGCGAATATTCCAACCGAGAACGCGCTCATATATTGGCAGGTAAGATCTTAATGTGTGAGGTTGATACAGATCTAGACTGCCATCCTATGATTGCACTATGCTCCCATCATCGAGATAACCTGACGTCACTATGTTAAAAATTGGCTACAAAAAAATCATAATCGCATTGCTAATGTTGGCTTTTACTAGCCAAACACTGGCAACGGCGGCTATGACCTGCCAGTTAGACAACGCTATGCAGACGGTAGCAGTTGCGATGGATGTGAGCAGTGATGACGACATGGCTATGGATCACACTGACCACGCGAGTATGGATCATTCTCAAGACGCCAACTCTCTCACCGACAACCACCAAAAATCTGATTGCTGTAAAACGATGGGGCACTGTGTATTTGGCGGATGTTCACTTGCAGCAGCAAGTACTAACATCGATTTTTTGTTAACCCAACGCAATTTTGTAGCTGAAGATTTTTATTCAGACGTTACGCCTACACCTCTCGCATCATCCCTCTATCGCCCGCCCATTATTTGCTAATACGGGATAGCTACGCCTGAAATTTGGCGAAGCTTCCAAAAAATGGCAATAAAAATTTATCAAACTCTATTCTATTGATCATGGGCTTATGTAAGGAGGCTCTATGAAAACTATTGATTCACAACTGTTATCGCGCAGACACTTTGTGCTGGGCGCGTCATCCGCGCTCGCATTTACAACCCTTCCATTGTCACAAACAACTTTTGCGAACTCGCTCGCACCAACTGCGAATGCGAGAGTATTAAGTGGTAATCAATTTAATTTACACATTGGTTATCAAAAAGTGAATTACACCGGCAAAGAGCGCATTGCAACAACCGTAAATGGCAGCTTGCCTGCACCGATTTTGCACTGGAAAGAAGGCGAGCGAGTTAAGTTACGCGTTACCAATAATTTAACGGTAGATAGTTCCATTCACTGGCATGGAATTATTTTGCCATCCACTATGGATGGCTCCCCAGGTTTTGATTTTGCGGGTATAAAACCCGGTGAAACTTTTGACTATGAATTCGATGTAAAACAAAACGGCACCTACTGGTATCACAGCCACTCAGGCTTCCAAGAGCAAACAGGTTTACTCGGTGCAATTATTATCGACCCGAAAGAACCAGACACCGTTGTTTATGACCGCGATATGGTTGTGCTCTTATCGGATTGGACAGATACAGCACCCGATAAAATTTATACCACACTTAAAAAAATGAGCCACTACTACAATTATCGCGAACGCACCGTGGGCGATTTTTGGAGCGATGTAAAAGCCAAAGGTTTTGCAAAAACCTGGAGCGAGCGCGCCATGTGGAATCAAATGCGCATGAGCGATACGGATATTGCCGATGTCACCGGCTACACCTATTTAATGAACGGCATTACCCCCGCACAAAACTGGTTGGGCTTATGCAAACCCAATGAAAAAATTCGTTTGCGTTTTATTAACGGCGCGGCCATGACGATTTTTGATGTGCGCATTCCCGGATTAAAAATGACCGTGGTCGCAGCCGATGGCCAAAATATTCAGCCTGTCACTGTAGATGAATTCAGAATAGGAACTGCTGAAACTTATGATGTGGTTGTTACACCCGAAGCAGAAACTGCTTACACAATATTCGCGCAAAATATTGATCGCACCGGTTTTGCGCGCGGTACGCTTACAATAAATCCAAACTTAAAAACTGAAATTCCCGCAATGGACCCTGCCCCTGTGTTAAGTCATCAAGACATGGGCATGGGGGGAATGGATCACAGCCAACACACTGCAGCACCGACCGATAGCATTGATCACAGCGCGCACGCTGTTCGCAGTGCGACTGAAGATCACAGCAATCACGATATGAGTTCAGGCTCTGCGACCGATCATAGCGGTCACACTATGGATTCAATGGCGGGTATGGATCACAGTGAGCACAAGATGGATTCAATGATAGGCATGGATCACAGCGGCCACGATATGACCGCGATGCAACACAATCCGCACGTGATGAGCAATCTTGCTAAAGCAGGTTTCGGCAGCAACTTTGACACTGCCGGAAAAGTCATTCACCCAAAAACTGAATTTGGTCCACACGTTGATATGCATGCAGAATCACCGGAAAGTGGATTGGCAGACCCAGGGATTGGCTTGCGCCATAACGAACATCTTTATGGCCGAAAAGTACTTACCTATGCTGACTTACGCGGCCTTGAACCCACGCGCGACAAACGCGAACCATCGCGCGAAATTGAATTGCATTTAACGGGCAATATGCACCGCTATATGTGGTCCATGAATGGCCAGAGTTTTATGGAAGCTGCGCCGCTAGAATTAACATTCGGCGAGCGCGTGCGCATTATTCTCGTCAACGACACCATGATGACCCACCCCATTCACTTACACGGTATGTGGAGCGAATTAGAAACGGGCGATCCGGATTTTATTCCACGCAAACACACCGTACTCGTACAACCCGGTTCAAAAATTAGCTATTTGCTTACCGCTGATGCAAAAGGCCACTGGGCCTATCACTGCCATTTGCTTTATCACATGCTCGGTATGATGCGCATGGTTAAAGTGGTATAGGAGACTTATCATGAAAAACATTATTGCATCCACAATCGCCGCACATCTTTTATTTCCAGCATCACTCGCCATCGCCGAAGAACATGTGCACGACCACGGTGATAATCCCATCGTCACCAAGGTCATGTTTGATCAACTTGAATTACACAATACTGATGGCGCAAACCCATTGATCCTTGAGGCGCAAGCATGGATCGGCAAGGACTTAAACAAATTTTGGCTGAAAGCCGACGTTGAAAAACGCGATGGAGACATTGAAGAGGCAGAAGTGCAAGCCCTTTACAGCAGAGCAATAGCAACCTACTGGGATCTGCAGATGGGCCTTCGTCAGGATCTAAAACCGACTCCAAGTCGCACGTGGGGTGTATTAGGTTTGCGTGGACTTGCACCCTATTTTTTTGATGTTGATACAGCACTTTTTGTCGGTGATTCGGGGAAAACGGCATTGCGCCTTGCAGCGGAATACGAATTATTGTTCACTCAAAACCTGATCCTCTCGCCCGAGCTGGAAGCCAATCTCTACGGCCAAAACGATTGGGGAAATGGCACAGGTTCAGGTTTGTCCGATATTACAGCAAGCGTTCGCTTACGCTATGAAATTGATCGCCAGTTCGCACCTTATATCGGCCTGGCACGAATCAAACGCTTTGGTGAAACGGCAGAAATGACATTGAGCAAGGGAGAAAAAGTCAGTGAAACAACATTTGTTTTGGGTTTAAGAGTGTGGTTTTAAAACTGGATTTCAAAAGCGCACAAAATTAAATCAACTCGAATAAATAATTCTCATCCTTTTGGTGCGTTAGAAGCCCAATATTTAAATTGTTATAAAACCGTCATTTTTCCGACTTAAAAACTTCACACTTAGCCTCTAGTTTAGCGTCAGCTAAAGGAGGCTACTATGAAAAAACTCTTACTTTGTACCACTATTTCTCTTCTCATTACCGCGTGCGGGGGTTCAAATAACTCTAGCACTACCGTTCCTACGCCAACACCCACACCAACCACCACACCGAAGAATGTTATTTTTTTCTTGGGTGACGGTATGGGTATGACCACACTTAC
>CAZZEV010000274.1:0-1616 GCA_964653305.1 uncultured Cellvibrionaceae bacterium
TCCTTAACCGATATTGAAAATATGTTGGCGCTGCTAAAACGCCCAGCACAAATTCTGGATGTCCCCGCTGCACAAGAGTTAAAGGTGACCAGTGGCAATATTGTTTGGCGTGATGTGGATTTTTCCTATAACCCCGAGCGGCAAATTTTACATAAGCTTAATCTCACGATTGCTGCCGGTACTAAAGTTGCGATTGTAGGTTCTTCGGGTGCGGGTAAAAGTACGCTCGCGCGATTGCTCTACCGCTTCTATGACATTAACAGCGGCAGCATTAACATTGACGGCCAAAATATTCAGCAAGTCACGCAAGATTCTTTGCGCCGCGCTATCGCTATAGTTCCGCAAGACACAGTATTGTTTAATAGCAGCATTCGCGAAAATATTGCCTATGGTAATCCCGCAGCGAGCGATGCTGACATTGATCGCGCCATTCAAATGGCGCATTTGGAAAGTTTTATTTCAAGCTTGCCTCAAGGTGATAAAACCCTTGTGGGCGAACGCGGCTTAAAAGTGTCTGGCGGCGAAAAGCAGCGCATAGCGATTGCTCGGGTATTGCTAAAGAATTCGCCGATTCTCATTTTTGATGAGGCCACCTCTGCATTGGATTCTCACTCAGAAGCAGCCATTGTGGATGCCATGCGCGAAGTCGCAGCGGGCAGAACGACTTTAGTGATTGCGCATAGATTGTCGACAATTGTGGACGCCGATAAAATCATCGTGCTGGACAATGGCAGCGTGGCCGAAGAGGGAAGTCATAATCATTTGCTGGAGCTGCAAGGCCGCTATGCGCAAATGTGGGCTATGCAGTTGCAAGAGCAATCAAGTTAATATTTCAGTTATTCAGTGGCTCCAAAAAAGCGCACAAGACAAATTCTTTTGCACCAACTTATGAATTCTTGTGCGCTTAACTATTCAAACAATTGCTCATTGCAGCTTTAATCAATCAATTCCTGCCTCTTTTTGTCTCAAGGTTGCCCTATTGGATTGTTTTCAAAATGTGGCATGACTTTCGCTATATCGCCCTTACCAGATTAATTTCTCACATCGTAAAAATCGACTAACACAAAGTGCATATAGCACAGGTGATCTATGGCGAAGCTTTCTTCTGAAAAATTGGATACTAGCGAAAGGAGTTCTAAAGATGGATCTAACAATGGCAGTAAATATGGCGAAAAGTATGTCCATAAATACGGAAAATACCGTGGCATCTTAATTTCTGTCGCACTGTTTATTTTGCTCGATGCCTCCGTAATGATCTTAAACTTCTACGTGTCCTTCGAAATTTCGGCGGATGCGATTGGTATTAACCTCGCAGGCCGCCAACGTATGTTAAGTCAACGTACGGCAAAAACGCTTTATACCTTACACAGCGAAACCAGCGATTCAAAAGCCTTTCAAGATGCGGTGGTCGAATTAACCAACAGTAAAAATCTATTTGATGGAACCTTGACTGCTTTTACGCGCGGTGGTGAAGCTCAAGGTGCAAATAAAGAATTGGTAGTACTGCCAAAAGTGAGTTCAGTGGAGGGGCAGAATACCCTGAGGTTGGCTGCTGAAATTTGGTTTGATTATAAAGTGAGTATTGATGCCTTACTGGCGGATATTAAAGAGGGCCG